>JAGBDU010000067.1 GCA_017937285.1 Clostridia bacterium | reverse complement strand
GGAGCCATAGAACCTCACTGCCAGCCAATATTTTAAAGCACATAATTACTAATGTATTAAAACTTTAGCCTGCCGACCAGTAAGGAATGGAATTTTTTATAATATAATCCCTTTGGAACGGCTCACTTTTAGCTGTGAATTATAACAAAAATTAAAATATAAAACTAAACAAATTTAATAAAAATTCAAATTTCTTCAAAAAACTAAAATTTCATTTTTAAAACTTGTACCATTTTCTAATTTACTTAAGTTAAATAAATCTAATATAGTTGCAGATATATCTGCATATGTTTTTCTAGTTCCTATGTTAACATTTTCTTTTATTTGCTTTCCATAAATTAATATTGGTATATATTCCCTTGAATGATCTGTACTTGGTGTTGTTGGATCATTTCCGTGGTCTGCTGTAATTATAAGCATATCATCATCTTTTAAATTACTCATTATTTCTGGCAATTTGCTATCAAAATATTCTAAAGCTTCACTATAACCTTTTACATTGTTTCTATGACCATATAACATATCAAAATCTACAAGATTTGTAAATATTAATCCTTTAAAGTCTTTTTTTATATATTCAATTGTTTTTTCAATTCCATCGCTATTACCATTTGTGTGTATTGCTTTTGTAATACCTCTTCCAACAAATAAATCTTCTATTTTTCCTATAGCAATTACATCCGCTTCTTTATCTTCCTCTATTATAACATCTAACATTGTTTTACCAAATGTAGCCGATTCAAAATCTCTTCTGTTATATGTTCTTACAAAGTTTTCTGCTTTATCTCCTAAAAATGGTCTTGCTATAACGGTTCCTACATTATATTTTGGATTATCTAAAATTTTTCTTGCAACTTTACATATCTCATATAGTTTTTCTACAGGAATAACATCTTCGTGTGCAGCAATTTGAAATACACTATCTGCCGATGTATATATTATTGGATATCCAGTTTTTATATGCTCTTCTCCAAATCTTTTTAAAATTTCTGTACCAGAACCTACTTCATTACATAATATTCCATTTATTCCTGCTTCCTTTATAAATTCGTCTATTATCTCTTTTGGAAATGCCTGTGGATATGTTTTAAATCCTGGCTTTTTTACATATCCACATATCTCCCAATGTCCTACTGGACTATTTTTTCCTTCACATGTTTCTGTTGCTTTTCCATATGCTCCTATTGATTTTTCAATTTTATTATTTATGTTAATTCCGTCTATATTATATAATCCCAATTTTTTCATATTTGGTAAATTTGGATGTGCCTTATTATATATTCCTAATAATGTATTACTTCCAACATCACCATACTTATTGGCATCTGGTAGCTCTCCTACACCAAATCCATCTAACACAATTATAATTGCTCTTTTAATCATTTGTTCCTCCCTTTTACTATCTATTAAAATCTTCTTCTTGTTTTTTCTCTGATTTTAATTTGAATAATTCTTGTACTCTTTCAAATATATTTTCTAATTCAGCAATTGTTGACTCATTTATATATATATCACGTTGTAACAGTTCATCATATACATCATCAATTATTTCGTATGACGACTTCTTATCTACAAATTCATCATTTTCTTTCACAATAATATTTTTATATACTTCTTTGCACAATTTCATTTCACGTTCTTCTGCATATTTGTCAGAGTCAACACTTTCTGCAATTTTATTATTATTTGATAATTCATCGAACTCATCATCATCTAATTCATTAAATTCATCATCATCTAACTCATCAAACTCATCTTCATCTAATTCGTCAAATTCATCATCATCTAACTCATCAAACTCATCTTCATCTAATTCGTCAAATTCATCATCATCTAACTCATCAAACTCGTCTTCATTTAGTTCATCAAATTCTGCATTATCTAATTCATCAAACTCGTCTTCATTTAGTTCATCAAATTCTGCATTATCTAATTCATCAAACTCGTCTTCATCTTGCAATATTTTCGCTTCACTTTGTTCTTTAGATAAATTTTTATCTTCACAATTTATACCCAAAGCCCATTTTTCAGCATATTCTTGTATTTCATCTTCTGAAGCATTTATAAGATTTTTATTTTCTATTGTTATGCAAAAATCTCTTATTTCTCCTGTACCTTCTGGAAGATTCGATTTATCTACTTTTTCTATATGTCCAATTATTAAAGCATCCTCATTTTTATACAAATACGATTGAAAAAAAGTATTATTATTCATATTTTGAATTACTGATATCTTTTGTATATCATTTTCTAATTCTTCTATACTATATTGCAAGTTCAACCCTAAATCTTTGTTTACTACACGTCCATTATTTCCATTTATTTTAATAAATAATTTACATGGCATTTCATTTATTTTTATAATTCCAATTGTATCATCATTTACTATCGCAGAAAAACTTTCGCCATTACCATCTGCTTTTACGGTTACTATTCCTTGATTTTCTCCTAAAAAACTGCATTTATGTTTTTGTTCTAATATCTCTAATACACTTGATATAGACATTTCATTTTTTCCTAATATATCTTCTCTTTCTAGAATAAACAAATGATCACATCCTTTTTTATTTATTTACTATTTATTATTAACATAATTTTTAATTTCATATTCTAATTTTTCGATAAACTCATTTGTTTTCATTGCTCCTATATCGCCATCTTTATGTGATCTAACTCCAACTTCATTATTTTCAACCTCTTTGTTGCCTATTATAAGCATATATGGAACTTTTTCAAGTTGTGCTTCACGAATTTTATATCCTATTTTTTCATTTCTGTCATCTAATTTTGTTCTAATACCTTTTAGCATTAAACTATCTCTTACTTTTTTAGCATATTCTACGTGGCTATCAGCAATTGGTAATATTTTTACTTGAATTGGTGCAAGCCATGTTGGGAATACTCCTTTTGTTTCTTCAATTAAGAATGACATAAATCTATCTGAAGATCCAAGTATTGCTCTGTGTATAACAACAGGTCTATGCTCTTTTCCATCTTCACCTATATATGTTAAATCAAATCTTTCAGGTAAAGCAAAATCTAATTGACATGTTGGAATTGTTACATCATGATTTAGAGCTGTTTTTATTTGAATATCTATTTTTGGACCATAGAAAGCTGCTTCACCCTCTGCTTCGTAAAAATCAATATTTAATTCTTTTAATATTGCTCTTAATTGACTTTCTGCTGTTTCCCACATTTCATCATTATCAATATATTTTTCTTTATTATTTTTATCTCTTAAAGATAATCTGTATTTAAAAGCTGATGCTGGAAATCCAAAATCTTTTTGATAAACTTCCACTATTAATTTTAGTACATTTCCAACTTCTTCTTTTATTTGATCAGGTCTTACAAATAAATGAGCATCATTTTGGCACATCTGGCGAACACGCTCTAATCCACATACAGCTCCACTATTTTCGTATCTAAAATCATGTGCAAGCTCTCCTATTTTAATTGGTAAATCTTTATATGAATGTAACTCATTTTTATATATTAACATGTGATGTGGACAGTTCATTGGTCTTAATACCATTTCTTCGGTATCCATTTTCATTATTGGAAACATATCATCTTTGTAATGATCCCAATGACCGCTTATTTTATATAGCTCTGTATTTGCAAGAGATGGAGTATATACATGGCTATAGCCTAATGCAAGCTCTTTATCTTGAATATATCTTTCTAATAATCTTCTTATAGTTGCTCCATTTGGTAAATAAATTGGAAGCCCTGAACCTACTAATTTATGTGTCATAAATAGTTTTAAATCTTTTCCTATTTTTCTATGATCACGCTCTTTTGCTTCTTCTCTTAATTTTAAAAATTCTTCTAGTTCACTTGCTTTTGGAAAAGATATTGCATAAATTCTTTGTAGCATTTTATTATGCTCATCACCTCTCCAGTAGGCTCCTGAATTTGTTAATAATTTTACGGCTTTTACTTTACCTGTACTCATTAAGTGTGGTCCTGCACATAAATCTGTAAAATCACCTTGTTTATAAAAAGAAATTTCTTCTCCTTCTGGTAAATCATTTATTAGCTCTTGTTTGTAAGGTTGACCTTCCATTAGTTTTAACGCTTCATTTTTAGGTAAAGAAAATCTTTCTATTGGTAAATCTTCTTTTATTATTTTTTTCATTTCTGCTTCTATTTTTTCTTTATCTTCATCATTAAATGTTTTTGATGTATCAAAGTCATAATAAAACCCTTCATCTATTGCAGGTCCTATTGCAAATTTTGTATCTGGAAATAATCTCATTACAGCTTGAGCCATTATGTGTGATGTTGTATGCCAATATGCTTTTTTTCCTTCAATGCTATCAAAAGTTAAAATTTCTAATTTGCAATCTTTGTTTATTTCAAATCTTAAATCTTTAACTTCTCCGTTAACTTTTCCTACCATAGCAATACGTGCTAAACCTTCGCTTATTTTTTTGGCAACATCTAAAACACTTGAACCTTGCTCTACTTCTATGATAGAGCCATCTTTTAATTCTACTTTTATCATAAAAATTCTCCTTTCTTTGCAAAAAACTCCTAAAGACTATTTTTTAATAATCTTTAGGAGTGCTAATTTACACGGTTCCATCCTATTTTTAACTTAATTTTATACTTTTAACGCAAGTTACACGTCCATTAAAATGGCAACAATGAGGTAGTTTTTCAAATATATTTTTAAGATTAGCTTACAGCCTATGACTAATCTTCTCTATTAAAAAGTGATATTTTACTTGGTCTCATTTATGTTTTTGATATAGTTATTATACTATATTTTTTTGAAATGTCAACAGTCTATTTGTCGCATTATGCTATTCTCATTCATAGATTGTTATAGTTCATTGCCTTAAAATAAGCCGTTCCAAAGGGATTATATTATAAAAAATTCCATTCCTTACTGGTCGGCAGGCTAAAGTTTTAATACATAAATAAGTATGTGCTTTAAAATATTGGCTGGCAGTGAGGTCCTATGGCTCCCAAACTGCGCGTCATTACATTTTTTATAATATAATCCCTTTTTCACTACTCTAAAAAAATGACTGTAAATGGTAACCAAAAATTGTACTGTAACCAACTAAATTTGCTAGACAGTGTTTGGCGAATTAGAAAAGTACTGTAAAATATAACTACATTTCAATTCTACCGCTAAACTTTTCATTAACTAATTTTTTTAGTCCTGCATGCTCTTCTTTTTCTAACTTAGGATCTTCTCTTTCTATTTCTAAAGTTAATCCTTGAACTTCTTTTAAAATATCCATATCTTCAAAAAGATTTGCAATTTTAAATTCTGGTAAGCCATGTTGTTTTGTTCCAAAAAATTCTCCTGAACCTCTTAGCTCTAAATCTTTTTCTGCTATTATAAAACCATCTGTTGTTTCTTGCATTATTTTCATTCTTTTTCTTGCTATCTCTGAATTGCTATTATATTTTAAAATACAATATGATTGATACTCACCTCTTCCAACTCTACCTCTTAATTGGTGTAGTTGAGCAAGACCAAATCGCTCTGCATTTTCTACTATCATTATACTAGCATTTGGAACATTTACACCAACTTCTATAACAGTTGTAGATATTAATATATCAATTTCTCCATCTTTAAATTTTTGCATTATTTCATCTTTTTCTTTAGGTTTCATCTTACCGTGAACATATTCTACAGATAAGTCATTAAATATTTCGTTTTTGTATTTTTCTGATAGCTCTAAAACCGATTTTGCATTTATTTCTTCATTTTCTTCTACTAATGGACATACTATATATGCTTGTCTTCCTTCTTGTACTTGTTTTCTAACAAAATTATTAACCCTTTCTTCCATTCCTTTTGTAACAGAATAAGTTTCTATTTCTTTTCTATTAGGTGGAAGTTCATCTATAATAGATATATCTAAATCTCCATATAAAATTAATGCTAGTGTACGTGGAATTGGAGTTGCGGTCATTACTAATACATCTGGATTGTTTCCTTTTGCTACAATTTTGCTTCTTTGCCTTACACCAAACCTATGTTGTTCATCGGTTACTACTAATCCTAAATTTTTGAACACTACATTTTCTTCTAATATTGCATGAGTTCCAATTAATATATCTATTTCTCCATTTTGTAGTTTTTGTAATATTTCTTCTTTATGTTTTTTAGTTATACTACTTATTAATAACTCGCATTTTATATTATATTTTTCGAGCATTTTTGAAAAGCTTTCTAAATGCTGTGTTGCTAAAATTGAAGTTGGAGCCATAATAGCCACTTGGTATCCTGATTTTACTGCTTTATATGCAGAAATAATAGATACTACCGTTTTTCCAGAACCAACATCACCTTGTAGTAGCCTGTTCATTGATTTTTCGCTTTCCATATCTGCATCTATTTCTTCTAAAACTTTTAATTGCGCCTTTGTAAGTTTAAATGGTAAATCATTTATTACATCAGACATTTTTATTTTATTACTATATTTAATTCCTTTTTGCTCTTTTTTCCAATTACTTTTTAAATTTAGTAACGATAATTGCATTATTAATAATTCTTCAAATACAAGCCTTCTTCGTGCTAACTTAAACTCTTCAAAACTTTGTGGTTTATGTATTTTTTGAATAGAATCATTTATATTTAATAAATTATATTTTTTTAATATATATTGTGGTAAATTTTCATCTAATTCATTTACAACTTGACTTACTCCATTATCTATTATTTGTCTTAAGGTATTTTGTGGTAAGCTAAATGTTGTAGGATATATTGGAACAATTTTACCAGTATGTTTATTAGTATTTTTTGAGTCAAATACTGGTGAATTCATTTCTAATTTTGAGCTTTTTTTATGTACCTTGCCAAAAAAACTATATTTTTCCCCATATATAAATTGCTTTTTTAAATATGGCTGATTAAACCATGTTATGTTGCATACTCCTGTTTCATCTCGTACAGTTAATTTATACATAGCCATATTTTTTCTGATTTTTAATTCTACGATTCTTGAAACTACTATTGCTTCTATTAATACATCTTCGCCATCTTGACATTCTATAATTTTTTTAGGCTTGCTTCTGTCTTCATAATCTCTTGGATAATATGTAATAAGATCTTTTAATGTAAAAATTCCTAATTTATTTAAGGATTGCACCCTATTAGGTCCTACTCCTTTTATGTATTTTACATCATTTTCTAAATTCATAATATTTTTCCTTTCGTACATTAATTTTCTTTAGTATGTATTATTACATATTTTTGTGAAAAAGTAAACGTTTGTGCGGTATTATTTTTTGTGATAATCATCTTTTCGTTCACTGCCTAAAAATAAGCAGTTCAAAGGAAATATAAAAATTATTTATATTTCCTTTGAACTAATATAAATTATATACAGCCAACAAAATTACACTTAAAAATTTGGTAAGTAGCATCATTTGTTATAAAAGCCATTATCCAAATATGTTTAAAGATACTTCATTATTTTGAAGTATCTTTCTTTTTTAGCTCTATTGTTGTAGTTAACCAACCTGTAACATATTTAATTACAACAAGTGCTAGTATCTGCTTTAGTTTTATCACAAAAATGTGAAAGGACATAATTTGTTTATCATAAATTATGCCCCATGTTCTAGTTCCTCCCTGCCAGCCCACGAGGGTCTGGCTGGTCCATTTTACTCTACTTTTCAAGTTTAGATTTTCTTTTATTTTACGTTATATGTTCCATCTGTTGCTGTTGTTTCTAGGAGCTCGGAGCTTAGAGAAACTACGGGAAACAAAGAATGCGCACTGCTGCTCGAGTTACTGCGAGAGCTAAGCATGCCGTAAGCATTCAAATAGCCCGAATACACACGGCGAACACTGAAGTAGCAGACGCTCGAGTACAGATAAACACAGCGCGAAGCCACCCAGTATTGTGTAGAACTTCCGTTTGGTAATAATATACTTCCATATCCTCCTAATAGATTTGCTGTTGTTGTATAATCTTTTGTATTATAATATGTTTGATATGGCTGTATACTTGTACTTGCTTGTAATCTTCCATTTGTTGCACTACTATCTGCTCTTCCTATTAAGCTCGTTTGCTCACTTTGGCTATATCCTGTAGTGCTTTTTGTTCCATTTATTACGCTATTTACTTCTTGTGAATACATTGTTGGATAATATTTATTTGTTGTATATGCTGAAGTATATTGATTTCCATATTTAACACTATTATACACAAATGAATTTCTATAATTTGTCCATGTTGTTCCTCCTATTTCTGCAAAATCTTCCTCTGTTATACTTCTTG
>JAGBDU010000066.1 GCA_017937285.1 Clostridia bacterium | reverse complement strand
TTTAGTGTGAATGGTGACTGGAATAGCAATAGAACTTCTTAGGTATACAGGATATGGAGGAGCCCTTGTGTGACCATGGGAGTGCCATGACTGTATACTTAGAAGTTCTTTGCTATGTAAGGAATCCTTCATCACTAAATAATTTTTTATATTTATATTACTTTGAACGGCTTATCTTAAGGCACCTGAGCTGTAACTGTATAACATTACAATTCACAGCCACTTTTGGAGTAGTGTAAAAGTACTTATATAAAAAAACAGTCCCCTTATCTTACAAATAAACAATTAACAAATTGTTTGTTTGTAACATATAATAATCTAAGCGAGGTGTTTTTTATGGGTCTTACTTCTAGCTCTACTGGTAATCTTTTAATTTCTAATACCAAAAATATATTATCTGAAAATAATGCTGATTATATTATTGGCTTAGCTGGTAATCCTAATGTAGGAAAATCAACTATTTTTAATAGTTTAACTGGCATGCATCAACATACTGGAAATTGGCCTGGAAAAACCGTTTCTAATGCTTCTCGGTTTTTTTGAGTTTAAAAACAAAAAATTTTTACTTTTTGATATCCCAGGTACATATTCACTTATGTCTAATTCTGAAGAAGAAGAAATTGCAAGAGATTTCATTTGTTTTGAAAAACCTAACGCTACGGTTGTTGTGGTTGATGCTACTTGTTTAGAAAAAAGCTTAAATTTAGTATACCAAACTATGGAAATAACTTCTAACATTATTGTGTGTGTAAATTTACTAGACGAAGCAGAAAAAAAAGGAATAGAAATAGATTTGCAATTACTTTCAGAAGAGCTTGGAGTGCCTGTTGTTGGTACTATTGCTAGTAAAAAAAATACACTAATTGATTTGCAAGAAAAAATATATAGTTTATGTGACAAAAAAATTAGCTCTAGTCCTAATTTAATTAAATATCCTGATAATATTGAAAAAAATATATCCGAAATATCAAATGGTTTAAAAAGTATATTGCCAAAAGAGCACTCTTCCCTTTCTAGATGGATTTCTTTAAAAATATTAGATTATGATGAAAAAATTATTGCGTCTATTAATGACAAAATTTTTTGTAATAATAACATAATTTCATCTATTAAAATAGATAAAAATTCCAGTTCAAATTTAAAAAATATTATTGTTTCTTCTATAATAAAAAAGTGTGAAGAAGTATCTGAAAAAGTAATAATTTTAACTAAACATAATAAAAAATCTTATACAAGAAAAATTGATAAAATTCTAACTTCAAAAACTTTTGGAATTCCTATTATGCTTCTTTTTTTGGGTATAATTTTTTGGATAACTATTGTTGGAGCGAATTATCCATCACAATTGCTTTCTAGCTTTTTTAATTATTTACAAGAAAAGTTGTTAATATTATTTAATAATTTACATATTCCAGATTTTATAACGAACCCTATTATTTATGGCATTTATCAGACCACAACTTGGGTTGTTAGTGTAATGCTACCTCCTATGGCAATATTTTTTCCTATTTTTACTTTGCTTGAAGATTTAGGTTTTTTGCCTAGAATTGCATTTAATTTAGATAAGTGTTTTAAAAAGTGCTGTACTTGTGGCAAACAGGCTTTAACTATGTGCATGGGGTTTGGTTGTAATGCTGCTGGTGTTGTTGGATGCAGAATTATAGATTCTAAAAGAGAAAAAATTATTGCTATGCTCACAAACTGCTTTGTTCCATGTAATGGAAGATTTCCTTTTTTAATTACAATTGCTACTATATTTATTGGTGGCTTAGTCAGCGGAGCCTTTTCTTCATTATTGGCAACATTAACCGTGCTTTTAATTGTTTTACTTGGAATTGTTGTTACTATTGTAGTTTCCAAGATTTTATCTAAAACTATATTAAAAGGAGAACCAAGTTCTTTTATTTTGGAACTTCCTCCCTATAGAAAGCCTCAAATTGGTAAAGTTATTGTTCGCTCTATTTTTGATAGAACTTTATTTGTTCTTGGCAGAGCTTTAGCAATTGCTGCACCTGCTGGACTTATTATTTGGCTTTTAGCCAATTTGCATATAGGTGATATTACAGCTCTTGCTTTTATTGCTAACATACTTGACCCTTTTGCCCAAATTATGGGGTTAGATGGATACATTTTAACTGCATTTATTTTAGGGCTTCCTGCCAATGAAATTGTGCTTCCTATTATTTTAATGTCTTATCTTGGTAATAGCTCACTTGTGAGTTTGGAAGATACTTTTGCTATTGGTAATATTTTAGTGCAAAATGGTTGGACTTTTATTACTGGTTTAAATGTTATGATATTTTGTTTACTTCATTTTCCTTGTAGTACTACTTTAATTAGTATTAAGAAAGAAAGTGGTAGTTTTAAGTGGAGTGCACTTGGATTTGTTATTCCTACGGTTTGTGGTGTTTTATTGTGCATATGTACTAATTTTATTTGGAATATTTTTGTTTAAAAAATAAAAAATATATCGTTTATGCAAAATATATTTTATTGATTTTGCTAATTAGAAAATCACTTTTATAATTGATTATAATAAATAACTATCTTTTCTATAATATTAAAATCGAGAGAACTTATATAACTAAGTTCTCTCTTATCTAGTGAATGCTTATCCCATTTGTGCAAAAAAGAAATTTTTGCATTCCGTAGAAAAAATCCTTTCGAGTTGTTTCTTTGGAATTAAAGTTTCCTACATAATGTTATAAAAACACCATTTTGTTTGAATTTATATTATCAATTTACTCATGTTATTTTGCTCTATCTTTTTATAATTTTTCCAATGAATCCTCTTGCTATTCCCTTATTCATCATAATTGCATATATAATTGTTAAAATTAAGGCAATACCTTGGAAAATATAATTATATGAATAATATGATAAAAATACCACTACAGTTATTAATATTGTCATTTTTAAATCTTTTGATTTTTTTAATTTTACAAAATCTCTTATTTTATATTTTCTATACACATACAGAAATATTGAAGATAATAATGTTGAAATTGCCGCTGCATATATTCCTATAAATTTAATAAAAATTATATTTACAATTAAATTTATTATTGCTGATACTAATGTTGTTGTTCCAATTATTTTTGTTTTTTTATAGGCACTAAATATTCCACCGTAAAAACTTGCCATATTTGAAAAATATACAGAAAATACTAAGATTGGAATATATAAATATGCTTCTTTGTATCCACCTTTAATCAATATATTAAATATAAATGGAATAACTACTATTACTCCTACAGTTGCTGAATATACTATGTTTTTTAAAGTTGTATAAATTTTATTATAATATTTATTGCTATCATCTCCATGAAGAGCTTTAGCTGCCGACTCTTTCCATGCAATAGCAAAATAATTATATACAGTATTTATTATAGTGGGAAATTTGTTTGATATTGCATATATACCATTACTTGAAGTACCGAGCATAGAAGTAATAATTAGTCTATCTGACAAGTTAATTATTGTCCATGATAAACTATGTGGTATTAATGGAATAGAATAACGAAGCATTTCTTTCATTAGTTTTTTATTTATTAATTTTACATTTATAAATGATTTTAATTTTAATCTCATGGCTAAAAACACTACCATTATCAAATTTGCAATAATAACTGACAATAGTAATCCATCTACTTTTAAATTTGTGCCTAATATTAGCACTACATTTAAAACAATTGTAATAACACTTAAAATAAAATTAGATAAAGAATATAATTTTATTTTTCCTAAGCCTCTTACCAATGCATTCATAAGGGCCATTAATACAACTGCTATTACATATGGTATAAATAATTTTGTTGTATTTATAGAAAATATTTTGATTACTGCAAAAATTATTATACATGCTATGGATAACGTTGTTAGCATTGTTATTACAGTTTGAGTGATTATGCTCTTTTCTTCTTTTTTACTTTTAGCATCTATTAAAAATCTGAACATTGACTCTTCTAATGTTAATGTTATAAATGGTGTTATGAATGTAATTATTGTAATTATAAAATCATAACTTCCATATTGCTCAGTTGTTAGTTTGGCTGTATATAATGATATTAGTAAAAAAGAAACAATTTGAGTGCTAAATTTTCCTAAGGCTATTATAAAAGTATTTTTTATTAATTCTTTCTCTTGTTTCATATTATTTTATAAATATTCTCCCTTCTAAAATAATCAACTGTTTAAAATTCTATCATAACCAATTTTAAAATACAATCTTTTTTTGTAAGTACTATTTAATGTACTAAATATTTTTCTATTACCATTCACAGCTAAAATTGAACCGTTCCAAAGAGATTCTATTATAAAAAATTTTTAAATATCTGTTGTAAAAATTTTCTTTTTATGTAATAATTATTACTATAAAAAAATTAAAGGAGGATTTTTATGAAAAAAGCAATTATTATTATTGTCTCAGTTTTAGTTATATTAGCTGGTGTATTTTCTTGTTTGTTTTTCTTCACAGACACATTCAATTTCTTAAAACCAGCTAGTAACAATTTTTCAAAACAAGCAAAAATATTATTAGGTACAGATGAAGAACCTAAATACTCAGAATATGAAGAATTTTTAAATAAATTAAAATCTAATTCTTCTAACTCTGCAGAATTAAACATGAATATGAATCTTAATTTACCAAGCGATGTAATTGATTATTCTACACAAAAATTGATTAATTCATCAAATTTAAAATTTAAAGGAAGCTATGATTCAAATTCAAAAGCTATGTTAAATGATGTTGGATTATACAAGGATGATAAAGAAGTTTTAACACTTTCTCTATTAACCAAAGATACCGCAGTTAGCGTTGGTTGCAAAGATTTGTATGATAAATATGTAACAATTGATTTATCAAAATATGAAAGTTTTTGTAAAGCTAACAATATAGAAGTTGATGAAGAAACAAAAAAATCTATAGAGGCTTTATCAAAATTAAAGAATGTTGATACTAATAAATTAGCATACGATTTATTCTACATTTCAGAAGAAGATTTTAAATCATTAAATAAAAATTATAGTAATATATTAGTTGATCTTATTGATAAAGAAAATTATACAACAAAGAAAAATCAAAAAGTTTCTGTAGGTGACGAAGATATAAAAACAACTGCATATTCTTTAACAATGGATGGAAAAGATGCTATTGATTTTACTAACAAATTAATTGATAAAATAAAAAATGATAGTGCAACAAAAAAATTAATTATTGAAAAATATAATATTATAAAAGAATATAATAGTACATTTGCAAATCTTGCTTCAAATGATGATTCTACTACTTATTCTACAAATACAACAGAACTTCCAGAATTAACAGAATCTACTATAGATGAATTTTTATCAAAACTAGTAGAACAGCTAGAAGATATGAAAGATTCATTTGAAGAAAATGATAAATCTATTAGATTAACTATATATTCTAATAAAAAAAGTCAACCTGTAAAATTTGAAATATCTGTTTTAGACGACAAAGATGATGATGAAGGTTCTGTGATATTTACAGAAGATGTAGAAGATGGAAAAAATACTTATACTATCGATATAGAAAATATTAATAAATTATCTGGAAAAGACTCTTCAGAATCAAGTTCATACAGAACTTCAAAAAATCCACTATCAAATGTTACAGATAGTTTAAGTAGTGTAGCTGATAGTTTATCAAAAATAATAATAGAAGACTCTTACAAAAAAACAGATGATTC
Source organism: Clostridia bacterium (assembly GCA_017937285.1). Classification (GTDB taxonomy): domain Bacteria; phylum Bacillota; class Clostridia; order TANB77; family CAG-508; genus CAG-492. The sequence goes on along the minus strand of JAGBDU010000066.1, from coordinate 6,079 downwards.
TAGAAAAGGTACTATAAAAGTTTCTGCTAAAATTTCTAGTTCAAAAAAAGATATATTAGAAATACAATATGATACAGTTAATTCAAAATCTGAATCTAAATTTAATATATCTGTTTCATCTCCATTATCTTCTTCTATTTCATTAGATTTAGTTTCTGAAGTTAGTGGTTTAGATACAGATACACAAAAATTAAACTTTAGCCTATCTGGAAAATATTCTTTATATTCTGCAGAACTATCTATTAATGGTTCTACTAATACTAAAGCAGAAGTACCAGAATTAACTGATTCTAATTCAGTAGATTTATTTACTTTATCTAATGAAGAATTATATAAATTATATACAGATATAATTACAAAGGCAGCTGATGTTTTACCTGAAAAATTATCTTCTTATGGTGTTGATATAAAAAAAGAAGATATATTATCAAGCCTACCACAAATACCACAAACATCAATAGATACTTCTGCTATACCAACTGATGGATCTACAATTACACCTGATGTATCTGCTTCATTAACAGAAGAGTAAAAAAGCAACTTGAACAAGTGCAAGAACAAGCTAAACAACAGCAAAATTCTTTATTAACAGAAGAACAAAAAAAGCAACTTGAACAGGCTAAAAAATTACAAGAACAACTTCAATAGTAACATTCGTTACAAGCAAAAAATAGAAAGTGAAATTTTCACTTTCTATTTTTTGTTATCTTTTTATTCTTATATTTTCTATTTTTTTGCTATTTTTTGTTATCTCTTTATTTTTATATTTTTTGTTATTTTTAATTTTTTCTTTTTTATTTTCGTTATACGTTCAAGTTATTATATATACTAATGTTCATCTTTTCTATTTTCATTTTCTTCTCTTACTCCATTATATTCCTTTATAAAATATAATGGTCTGTTTTTAGTTTCGTTAAATATTCGTCCTAAATATTCGCCCATTATTCCAAACAACATTATTTGAATTCCTGAGAAAAATAAAACTAATAGTATAATTGCTTGAAATGCTTGTATTGCTACATTTTGCGTTATACATTTTATTATTACATATATAAAATATACAACTAAAGTTAAAAATGTTGGTATTGCTAAATATGTTGATATTCTAAGTGGTGATGTTGTGAATGATGTTATTCCATCTATTGCTAAATCTATTAGTTTTCTGTAGTTCCATTTTGTTTTTCCTGCTACACGAGAGTCACGGTCAAATAAAACTTCTTTTTTATTATATCCTATCCAACTAAACATACTTTTTGAACATCTTTGAGTTTCACGTAATTGTTTTAATGCATTTACACATCTTCTATCTAATAATCTAAAGTCTCCTGTATCTTTTTGAATTTCTACACGAGTTACACTTTGTAATATTTTATAATACATTTTTGATGTGAATTTTTTTAGGAATGTTTCCCCTTTTCTGCTTCTTCTTTTTGCATATACATCATCATATCCTTGCTCCCAATATTTAATTAGCTCTGGTATTAGCTCTGGTGGATCTTGTAGGTCTGCATCTATAAATATTACACAGTCTCCTTTCGCATAATCTAATCCTGCTATCATTGCTATTTCTTTACCGAAGTTTCTTGAAAAGTCTACATAGCTTACTCTTTCGTCTTGGGCTCTAAATGATTTTATTATTTCTAAAGTTTTATCTTTGCTTCCATCGTTTATGAAAAGCATTTCAAATTCGTATTCTTTTAAGTTTGATGTAACTTTGTTTAATCTATCATATAACAATGGTAATGATTCTTCTTCGTTGTATGCTGGTATTATTATTGTTATTTTTTTCATTGAAATTCTCCTTTTTTATTTATAATCTGTAATATATGATAGCATAATATAGTTAATACTGCAATAATTGAATTTAGAATTTTGTGATATCTGTACAAAGAGCATTATAGGTCACATATAAAATAAGTATTCCAAATAAATTAACTGTGGATTGTAAGTGTAAGAAAACTGTTTTTTCATATATTCTTTTTAATCCATATCATATATAATATACACAATAAGGCAATATTTATAGATATTGAACAAATAAGATTTATTCTTCGCTCTGACTTGTTTCTATATAGTGCCATGAATCTTTGCACATATCTTCTAAATTCTTTTCTGCTACCCATCCAAGCTCTTCTTTTGCTTTGGCTGGATCTGCATAGCATGTTGCAATATCTCCGGCTCTTCGTGGTGCTATTTTATATTTTACTTCTTTTCCTGTTGCTTGTTCGAATGCATTTACCATATCTAATACACTGTATCCTGTTCCAGTTCCTAAATTATAGATATATAGACCTTCATTTTCTTTATCTAATTTTTCTAATGCTTTAACATGTCCTTTTGCTAAATCTACTACATGAATATAGTCTCTTACACCTGTTCCATCTGGAGTATTGTAATCATTTCCAAATACAGATAGCTCTGGTAAAATTCCTGCCGCTACTCTTGCTACATATGGCATTAAATTATTTGGAATTCCTTGTGGCTCTTCACCTATTAGTCCACTTTCGTGTGCTCCTACTGGGTTAAAGTATCTTAATATGCAGATATCCCATGTGTTATCTGATTTGTATAAATCTTTTAGTATTTGCTCTATGAATAATTTTGTTGTTCCATATGGATTTGTTGTTCCTCCTGTTGGAAATTCTTCTGTTATTGGCATTGTTTTTGGCTCTCCATATACTGTTGCTGATGAACTGAATATGAATTTTTTGCAGTTATATTTTCTCATTACATCTAGTAATACTAGTGCTCCTGAAATGTTATTTGTGTAATATTCTAGTGGTTTTTGTACTGATTCTCCTACTGCTTTGTAGCCTGCGAAGTTTAGTACTGCATCTATTTTGTTTTCTGAAAATACTTTTTCTAGTGATGCTCTGTCTGAATAGTCCATTTCATAGAATTTGAAATCTTTGCCTGTTATTTGTTTTATTTTGTCTAGTACTTCTGGTTTGCTGTTTGAAAAATTGTCTAGTATTATTATTTCCTTTCCTGAATTTAGTAGCTCTACTGCTGTGTGGCTACCTATGTAGCCTGCTCCTCCTGGTAATAGTATTGACATAGTGGTTACCTCCTACCTTTCTTTATTTTTATAAAAAATTTAATTAATATATTTGTTATATTTATTTAAAATATTATTATTAAATAATATTTTTATCAATCTAATTATAATTACTTATTTTTTATTTCATCTACTAGTTTTAGAGATTCATCAATGATTTTATCCATATCAAAATACTTGTATTGTCCTAATCTGCCTCCAAAAATTATATTATCTTCTTTATCAGCTAATTTTTTGTATTCACTAAATAATTTTGAATTTTTTTCATCATTCACTGGATAATATGCTTCATCTCCAACTTTCCAAGTGCTTGGGTATTCTTTTGTAATAACTGTTCCTTTACAATTATTAAATTCAAAATGCTTATGCTCTATAATTCTTGTATATTTTTCGTCATGTGATGTAAAATTCATTACTGCTACACCTTGATAATTATCTACATCTTCTAATATTTCATTTTCAAACTTTAGTGTTCTGTATTCTAATTGTCCTAATTTATAGCCATAAAATTCATCTATCATACCTGTAAATAAAACTTTTTCTGCTAGTTCGTCATATTTTTCTCTTTCTTTTAAGTAGTCTACATTTAAAATTACATCTGATTTTTCTAACATTTTTTCAATTATTACATTATAACCACCAATAGGAATTCCTTGATATCTATCGTTAAAATAGTTATTGTCAAATGTGAATCTTACTGGTAATCTTTTTATTATAAATGATGGTAATTCTTTGCAATCTCTTCCCCATTGTTTTTCTGTGTATTCTTTAACTAATTTTCTATATATGTCTTCTCCTACTAATGATATTGCTTGTTCTTCTAGGTTTTCTGGCTCTTTGCTATTTAATACTTTTTTCTGTGACTCAATTTTTTCTTTTGCTTCTTGTGGAGTAACTACGCCCCATAATTTAGAAAATGTATTCATATTAAACGGCATATTATATAATTCTCCATGATAATTTGCTATAGGTGAATTTATATAATTATTAAAGTCTGCAAATTGATTTACGTATTCCCATATTTTCTTGTTACTTGTGTGGAATATGTGTGCTCCGTATTTATGTACATTTATATCATTTATATTTTCACAATATATATTTCCTCCAATGTGGTTTCTTCTATCTATAACTAGGCATTTCTTACCTATTTTGGTCATTTCATATGCAAAAGTTGCTCCGAATAAACCTGCTCCTACTATTAAATAATCATATTTTTTATTCATTATCTGAACCTCCTATTTTTCTTTTTTTTTATATTATCATTAAATAAAAAAAAGTACAAGCAAAAGCTTATACTTTTTTCATTTTACATATAATATTTATTCATATCTACATATCCTGTTATTCCATCTACACTTCCAGAATTAGTATATTGCCACATTACATATTTTTTAGTATATGTACAAGTTATGTTCCATTGTGCTACCCATTTTTCATATACATCTAATCTACTATCATTTAGTTGATTCTTTAGCCAGCTTAAACTTGCATATATTCCGACAATTATATCCTTTGGATTTAATCTTTTCACAAAATGTTATGCATATATTTACAAGAGTTTCGTTTGATGGCATTCCATTTTTTTCTTTGTAATGATCTGCATCTTCCATATCAAACCATACTCCCAAACTTGGATTATGCCCCTTAATTAATCTTAGTACATGGTCAGCTTCTGAAGATGCACCTTTTTCTGTCAACGCATATGAATATATATATATTCCATAAGGAATTCCTAATCTTTCACATTCTGAAACATTTCTATAAAAATATGCATCATCCTGATTGGCTAAATTTTCTCCATATCCACAGCGTATTATCGCAAAATCTATTCCAGAATTTTGTACTCTTTCCCAATTAATATTGCCGTTATGTACTGAAACATCAATTCCTTTCATGTTTTTTATTTCATTGAATTTAAATTTTTGTGAATTATCATCCCTCAATGTAGAAATTTCAATGTTTGTACAATTTTTATTTGTTCCTCCAGCTACAGTCAAATATGATTCACTGCATTTTGAAATTATATAGTAATATCCATCACCAGCTTCTTTAATTATCCATTTTTGTGAGTCTGTTCCATTTTCGATGTATTGCCATACGTTTGTCCCATTCGCTGTTAGTCCACCACATACATCTAAATATTTATCTGAATGATAAAAACTCATTGTATAATATCCATTGCCAACATACTTTACATTCACTTTTTGACAAGCAGCATTATTCTTTGAATATATCTGAACATTAGCTTCTGACGCCTTTGAACCTCCTAGTACATCTAATGCTTTTGAACCACTTATTCCAATTTCTATTTCATATAATCCATCAGATATTGTTTGTTCACCTACTATCTCCTCTACTTTATTAAATTTAAATTTTTGTGAATTATCATTTTGTATTGAATTTATTTCTATATTAGTGCCATTTGCTGTTTTATTGCTGTCTACAGTTAAATATGTTTCACTGCATTTAGATATTATATAATAATATCCGTCTCCCGCATCCTTTATTATCCACTTTTGTGCATTACATCCGTTATATTCCCATTGCCATACATTGGTTTTATTGTATACTATACCTCCACATACATCTAAATACAATCCTGAATGCTTGAATTGCAGCGTATAGTATCCATCACCAACATATTTTACATTTATCTTTTGGCACATTGCAGTATTTTTCTTATATATTTGTACATTTGCACCTTTATTATGTGATGATCCTGCAACTTCAATTGCTTTTGAACTATCATTTCCTACTTGTATTTCATATGTACCATCCTCTATTGTTTGCTCTCCAACCATTGGCTCTACTTTATTAAATTTAAATGTTTGAGATTCATCTCCTTTAATTCCAAAAATTTCTATATTTGTTCCATTATCATTTTTTCCATTTTTTACAGTTAAATATTTCTGTCCACATTTTGATATTATATTGTATTTTCCATTTCCTGCATCCTTTATTATCCATTTTTGTGCATCACATCCATTATACTCCCATTGCCATACATTAGTACCATTTGCT
>JAGBDU010000065.1 GCA_017937285.1 Clostridia bacterium | reverse complement strand
TTTGCCTTTCTTTTTTGGCTTTTATAATCTCTTCTAGCTTTTCAAGTTTTTGATCTGGTAATAAATCACCAAAACAATTATTTATTCCAATACCACTTGCAACTTTTTCTGCAACTTTAGATTCGTCTCCAGTCAAAATATAAGATTTTTTTAAGCCTACTTTTTTCAAATCTCTAATAGCATCTTTTGCTTCTACTTTTACAGTATCTGAAATTAATATATATCCTTTATACTCACCTGAAACAGCAATGTATATAAGAGTTCCCGGTTCATTTACCTCTTTAAACTTTATTCCATTTTCTTTCAATAATTTAGCATTTCCAATCAAAGTATCTTGAAAGAAAATCTTAGCTTTTATTCCTTTTCCAGAAATTTCTTCTAAATTTTCTACCTTTTTTTCATCATATTTTCCTGTATATTTATTTCTTATAGAAAGTGCAATAGGATGATTTGAAAATTTTTCTCCATGTGCTGCTATTCTTATAAGTTCCTGCTCAGAAATATCTACAGGACATACCTTTTGAATCTCAAAAACGCCTTTCGTAATTGTTCCTGTCTTATCAAATGCAATATATTTCGCTTTTGATAAAGCCTCTAAATAATTACTTCCTTTGATTAATATTCCATTTTTAGAGGCCCCACCAATTCCGCCAAAAAATCCTAAAGGAACTGATATTACTAAAGCACAAGGACAAGAAATAACTAAAAATGTTAATGCTCTATAAATCCACTCTAAGTATTCTAAGTGAAAAACAAGTGGTGGTATAAGTGCTAAACAAACAGCAAGCATACACACTATTGGTGTATAATACTTAGCAAATTTTGTAATAAATCTTTCAGTCTTAGCTTTTTTTGAAGTAGCTTCTTCTACTAATTCTAAAATTTTAGAAACAGTGGAATCTTCAAATTTTTTCATAACTTTAGCTTCAACCACACTATTTAAATTAATAGTACCACTATATATTAACTCTTGAATACCTATAGTTCTAGGAACTGATTCACCCGTAATTGTTTTAGTATCAAAACTTGATTGACCTTTTGTAATTCTAGCATCTAACGGAACTTTTTCACCAGGTTTTATAACTATGATTTCACCTATTTCAACTTCTTCTGGACTAACATCAATTACCTCGTTATTTCTTTTAACACTAGCAAACTCAGGCTTAATTTCCATTAATTCTTTAATAGCATTTCTTGATTTACCAACAGCTATTGACTGAAATTCTTCTCCAATTTGATATAAAAGCATTACTGCAATTGCTTCTGGAAATTCTCCTATAATTAAAGCTCCTATAGTAGCAACAATCATTAAAAAGTTTTCATCAAAAATATTTCCTCTAAAAATATTTTTAACAGCTTTATTTAAAATATCAATTCCTATAATAAAATAAGCAATAAGAAAAGAAGATATTGAGGCAAACGTAATTTCTAACATATAACTTTTGACTTTAACAAATTCTAAAACTACACCAATAATTGTAAATACAATTGTAAGTACAAATCTTATCTTAAAACTTTTTTTCATTTCTTCCTCCTAGCGAAGCTTCGCATCTGGTTCCATCTTAGCTACAATTCTCTTAACTTCTTCTATTATTTCTTTCACATCATTTTCATCAGATGAATCAAACTCAATTGATAATTTTGAAGTCATAAAATTAAGAGTCGCATCATTAATTCCTTTAAGCTTATTTATCTTATTCTCCACTTTTGTAGCACAATTAGCACAATCTATTCCTTCTATTGAATATACTTTTTTCATTATTTTACCTCTCTTTCTTTTATTTCAAGAACATGATCTAAAGCCTTTTCAAAAATATCCTTAACATGCTCATCATCAAGAGAGTAAATAACCATTTTTCCATCTTTTCTAGACTTAACTAAATTAGCATCTCTTAAAGTTTTTAATTGATGAGAAATAGCTGATTTAGTCATTCCAAGCAAAGCTGCTAAATCACAAACACACATTTCGCTTTTATCTAGAGCCCACATGATTTTTGCTCTTGTACTATCTCCTAAAATTTTAAAAAAATCAGAAACATCAAAAAAAACATCTTCATTCAACATCTGCTTTTTCACATTTTCAACGATATCTTCATGTAAAACTTCACAATCTAGTTCTTCCATAAAACCTCCTTTAGTTGAATAGGTATTCAACTATTATAGTTTTATAATAGTTGAATAAGTGTTCAACTGTCAATAGGTAAATAGAAAAAAATATATTACATTTTAATTACTACTCACTTAAAATGTTAATTGTATAAAAGAAATATTTTTTAACACCATTAACATCATAAGTAATTGCATATTTATAATATGCATTACTTTTTAAATTTCTTCTATTTATAGTAGCAGAAAAATTAAAATCCGCATTTTGTCCTGATGAAATCGTAGTCGGCAGTATAGTTGCCGAAACATTACTTATAGCACTATTAGGATTAGATACTTCAATCTGAGTTACACTACCGCCAGTATACAAATCTCCTACAGTCGATGTATTTTGTAAAGAAAAACCTATACTAATATCTGCAGGAAAAAGAGCAATATTCAGATTCTTATGAACTTTAATTGTAGTAACAAGCGAATTATCAGTATACACATCTGAAACAAAATCCAAAAATGTTGAACCGCAATGACGTAGAAAAACCTGTATGCTCAGTATAAATATTATTTCCCCTAGCAGGCACAACCACTTCAATAGGTGGCGGTTCAAAATTTAATGTTACTTTTCCATAAATATTCAATTTAGAACTCCAAAGAGAATATCCTACGTTCATTATAATCACTGTAACAATAGCAACAATTATAACTGTTAAAGCACTTATAGAATGTCTCTTTTTTAATCTATACTTTTTTTTCATCATTATCCTGCCATCTTTATCTTTTTAATATAAACCTATAAATCATATTATTTCCTATAACACAAAACCAACTTTCTTCTTCTTTATCATTATTCCAATATAAAATTGGTTTAAATAATTCTTCAGAAACTTTTATTATCTCATCAAATTCTTTGACATCAATTAAATTTTGACCATCAATCTCAATTTTACTATTGACCTCAACAATCTTTTCATCACAGCCTTTTAAAATTTTATTTAGTTCAATCTTATATTCATTTCTAACAGTATTATTATTACGAGATTTCAATAGCACAATCATCAACAACATTACACTTAAAATTAACGTCATAGTTGCTACTATAACTCTCGTGTGAGAAAAATCATCTCCTTTAACTACCATTTTAGTAACAATTTGAGGCTTTTTAGAATCTTCTAACGGATCTTTTATTGTTGTTGTTTTAGAATTTATATCAAACACTAGACTAGGAGAATAAACATTAAAAACTTCTTGTCCCATCACATAAGTTATAGAAGTAACTTCCAGTGAAACTGTATAAGTAGCAGATACTTGTAATCCTAATTCTTGTTGAAAATTCTTGATTTTTTGTATTCTTTCTTTTAAATCCAAATTAATAGATTCAGAAATTTCTATTTTATCAGAAAAAGAACTAAATTCTTTATTTTCAACTAGAACTTCTGTATCATTTAATACTTTTTGATCCTCTCCATCTTTTTTGTAAACAGCTTCCAATTTTCCTATAATTTTATAATTATAGGAAATGTCTGAAGATTGATTTGCTCTGTAAATATATGTCATATTAATATCCGCTGCATCCATCAAATCAGTGACATATATATTTTTATCTCCAATATTTTCTTCAGATATATAACTATTTTCAAGAATACTAACATTATAATCAGAAAAATGTTCATTCGTATATTCATAAATATTTGCTTTAACAAAATCTTTCTTATCTTGTGCATTAAATGAGTCATACAATGCAAAAAGTGATACAATTATAAAAAGCAAAAGAATAACTATACAAAATTTTCTAACTGATTTTCTAATTCTCACCTTTTCTACTCTTTTTTTCCTTCTCATTTTATCTCCTCTTTTGTTTAAATTCCCTTTTCGATACTAGAAGTATCAGGATTAGCCTTCCAATTTATCTTATTTAAAAATACAGCTGGATATCCAATATATTTAATACCAAATAACTCTTTAGAAATTATTTGATTTTCACTAACAGGATCCACATCAGGAGCTTTATTATTATCTCCTTTCGTTATAAAAAACAATTCACCATCATCATAATACTTAGAAATAACCCTATGAATAACAGTAAAATTATCCTTTTGATACTGAACAATATCTCCAATCTCAATATCATTGCCATTGCACTTTTTTAAAATAGCAACATCACCAACTCCCAAAGTAGTTTCCATACTTCCTGTAGCTATTGCAACAGGTTTAATAGGAAATATTCCCATTCCAAACCACAAAATAATTACTATAACAACCACACTAGGAATTATACTTTTAGGATTAGTAATTTCCACTTCCCTCTGATTTTTATGAATCTCTTTTTTCTTTTTCAAATATCTAATATATACAAATACAACCATAGGAATAAGAGTATCAATTACAGATGTCATAATCCAGGTAACCTTAGGTAATATTGGTGCAAAAAGCCAATAAGAAAATGTAATTACTCTATAGCAAACTGCAGGCTTCCATAATTTATTATAAGCAATATATGTACATAAAATATTTTGAGAAATTATTGGCAACATATTTGAAAAAATCAATTTGGTCACATTATAAGCATCAGATGTATCGATGATACCAATATCCAAAGCTATAAAAATAATAGTCACCAAAACAGCCGTAAAATTCTTATCTTTTTCAAAAACATTATTTATTAACTTAAATCTCACATATTCCTTAGCAATAATTGGTAATATATATACTATACAATTTATTAAAATTCCTTTTATAGTAAAAGAATATGGATTATCTCCAATATCTACAAAAAATTCTGAAAAGATATATATTCCAATATAAACTAAACTAGCTACTAACGTATATTCCATTACACCTGTGCTTAGCTTAGTATTTCTATTACATCGAGCACACAAAAAATTTGCAGATATTATAAAAATAATCCAAAATAGCGGATTAACAATAAAGTAATACAGGAATCCGTAACCTACTAAACTGTAATTCGCTATAATGGAATATACTATCAATATTGCAAGCATTAAAATTGTAATTTTACTTGATTTTTGTAACATCACTATCTCATTTCACTTTTTTCTTTAGTCATTTTTTCCATATGAAGCACTACCAGTAAATTCATCGGTAGATTGTTCATAGTCTAACTCGATATCAAATTCAGCTGTAGCTGACTCTTTTGTAGACTCTTTTTTCCATTTTACAGTAAATGTAATAGTACATGATTCACCAGCTTGTAAAACCTCATTTCCAGTAGTATCAATATCTGGAATTAAAACTTCTATATCATCATTAGAAAATACAGTAGTTGTTCCTTTATTATAGATGTTAAATCCAACTAATTTTGCTGGAACAGTTCCATTGTTTTTTATTGTTGCTGTAACATAACATCCATCTCCTGGATATGATAATTTAATATCAGCTGTCATCTTAGTAGCATCTGTCGCAGTAACTACAGCAGTACCATGTTCTGAAGTAGATACAACACCATTTGTAAATACTACTTCGAAATTTCCTGATGCATTAGCTTTTCCTGAAATATTTAAAACACCACTAAAAGAAGCGTATGCAATTGCTAAGGCAAGCAACACTACTATCAATGCAACGATAAGTACTCTTGATTTGTTTTTCATCTTTTTCCTCCTAAACAATCTTATTTAAACACATTCAGTATATCATATATACATATAATTTTTAACTTGTTTTTCTTCTCTTTTTTTTTACATTTTTATTACTTTTTTATTACTTTTTGTATTGCTATTTTTTCTATAATTTCTATATGATATAATTTAATTAATTATTTTAGATAATTGGAGAAAATTACAAATGAGTTTAGAAAATACAAAAGATTTAAATTTATTTTTTTCTGAGGAAAACTTAGAATTCTTAAAAAACATAAATCAAGAATTAATAAAAATTGATAATTTAATCGAAAAAAATCAAAAAAAAGAAGAAAAATATTCTTTATTTTTAACAACATTAACAGCAAAAGATTTTTCAAACACAAATAAAGAGTACTTTATCGACGTAAAAAATATTTTCTCATTAATTGAAAAAAATCGCGAAACATTAAAAAACTTAAAAAATACACTTTCTCACCTAAGTTCTACATTATTAAGTTTAGTTTTAAACAATAATCAAACAACAAGCACTACTGATTCAATAAACGAAATCAATAATATATTAAATAAATATATCGAACAATTAGATGATATGAAAAAAGACTTTATTTCAAACAATATATCTATCAACACATTTACTTCATATCATTCAACAAAACTTTTACTTACAACATTTGAAATGGATTTAGGAGATAATTTAGATGATTCAATCTCCCTCGTTTATCCAAATACTCCATCTGGAAAAATAGAAACATCATATTCTAATCTTGTTGGAGCTACTGAAAACAACACTTTAATCATTTCAGAAAAAGAAAACAAAGTATATTTACCATATAAAAAGACAGAATTAAAAGCTTATATGTCACAGTATCCTTTATCATATTATTCATATAAAAATGTAATTGAAAAAGAATTTATATTACCTTTACACTATTTTATGAATAACCCTTCTCTTGCTAGATTTAGAGAAACTTACAGCTTGTATCGTGATCGTGAAGCTTCATCTCCTTTTGAAGCAATTCAAAAAGCACTTAGTTTAACATTCAAATCAGAACTAAATCCAGCAATCATAGCAGCTTGCAAAACAAAAAAGCAATTAAACAATTATCTACTATGTTTAGATGATAATAATGTATCAGAATTTCAAGATTTTGAAATTTTATATGATATAAAACCTAAAAGGACTTAAAAAAGATGAAAGAATTTTTCTTTCATCTTTTTCTATAATTTCACATATACCGAAGCCGTTCCACCAGTAACAATGAAATTTCCAAATCCCTCTCCATCTATTATAATTTCTTCTTCTCTATTTCCTAAAGCATCTACAAATTTCTCTCCAGAAAATTTCTTTCCTACATACATTCTCTTGCTTCCATCATACTTGTCAGATAAAATTACAGCTAATCCTGATTTATAGTGGCTTTCTTCTCCTAATCTCGTAAAACCAACGATATTACAATCATCAAAATAATCAACTTGCTCTCCATATGCTTTATCTTTTCTAATAAGCATTAACGTTTTAAGATTTTTCATTGGCTCAATTCCATCATGGCTAATTCCATAATAATCACCGTAAAATACGCAAGGATATCCTTCTTTTCGTAAAAGAATTATAGAATAAGCAATTTCTTTAAACCAGCTAGGAATCCAAGATGCTAAAGCTTGACCAGGTTGTGTATCATGATTATCAACAAAAGTAACTGCTTTTGCCCAATTTTCCTTAAGCAAAGTATTATCTAGAATTCTAGCCATATCATATTCTCCATTAGAATTAGCCGCATGATAAAAATTATAATGTAAAGGAACATCAAACAAAGAAAGTTCACCTTCTGTTTTTTCTATGTATCTTTTTAAATCATTTATATTAGCATTCCAATACTCACCTACACAAAACAGTTCTCCCTTTAAACTAGATCTAACTTCCCTTATAAAGTTTTTTATAAAATCAGCTTCAATATGTTTAACTGCATCAAATCTAAATCCATTCACACCAGTTGTTTCCAAATACCATTTTCCCCACTTCATGCATTCTTCTACAACCTCTGGATTATCAAAATCTATATCCGCTCCCATTAAATAATCAAAATTTCCATGCTCCGTATCAACATCCATTTGCCATGTTTTATTCTTTAATTTATATAAAGCCACTTCTTTCGTTCTAGAATTATAATCAATTCCACTAAAATGTGTCCAATTCCATTCGAAATCAGAATATTTATGATTTCTCCCAGGAAAAGTAAACTTAGTCCAAACCTCTACTGTTTCTTCTGCTCCTGTCTCTTGTTCACGATTTTCCCAATCACATTTTACTGCTTTTATTGTTTGCAATTTATCGGCACCCATCTTATGATTTAAAACAATATCTGCATAAACCTCTATTCCTTGTTGCTGCAATTCAATAATTGCTGATAAATATTCATCTTTTGTACCATACTTAGTAGAAATACTACCTTTTTGATCAAATTCTCCTAAATCATATAAATCATATACTCCATATCCAACCTCATTTTCACCGCCTATCCCTTTGTAAGCTGGTGGCAACCAAATAGCAGTAACACCAAATTTAGAAAGCTCTTCTCCTCTTTTTTTTACAGTATTCCAAAGATTTTTATTACAATTTAAATACCATTCAAAATATTGCATCATTACTCCATTGATTTCTTTATTCATCATATCCCCCTTTTATTCAGCATTTTTTATTTCTTGTATTTTTTCATTTTTTTGCAATTCTGGTTCTAAAAATCTAAAACATTTTTTATTTTTATTCATAACGGTAATACCAATATCCAAATCATTTCTCATACGTTTGCTCGCATATTTAATAATAATCGGTTTATTAGAAATTGCCTTCATAATAACATCTTTATCATCCCTCATCTCTTTTGAAGCAAAGTATAAAATTTGTCCAGATTTTTCTAACCCAGCAAGCAATAATTCTTTATCACTTTTCAAAGTTTCATCTGCATAGCAATAAGTCCAACCAAGTTTACTTACAGATTCATAAACAATTTCCCTGTCCTTTTTTAACTTAAAACTTGCAAACTCCAAAGCTTCTGGATTATTTTTTACCGCTGATAAAACAATTTCTCTATCATTATGAAAATCTTCAGCTGCAAATTCAAGCAACTTTCCATTTTCACTCACCGTTTTCAAGACATAATCTCTATTTTCAGCATTTTTTTTCATTTCTGTTATTTCTGGTGCTTCTGGCATATTATACATCCTCCAAATCTTTTTATTAGCAATTTATATTCTTTAATAATACAATTAATTTTTATTATACTTCATATATCTCAAGCATAATAAAATAAGTCGCACATATTTCTATATGCGACTTACGATTCAAATTATTGCATTCATAAGTACTACTATGATCTTCCTGTTCTAGCTACACTTCTATTAACATCAAAAAAAACATATCGATTAGTAGAATTACTCGTAAAAATCAAATGATTATTAAAATCTAGTTTTTCTATTATTTTTTTATTTACCACAGTATCACTAGATTCTGATAAAGTTATATCTGACATAAGCTTATAAGAAAACTGTATTTTTCCATCATTCTCATCTGTCGAATCATCTATTAAAACATCTTTATCTGATTTTCTATCCCCTTCATCAAAAATATAATAAAGCCCTACTTGATATACATAAAATCTCTTATCTGATGAGCTACCATCATTTGAAAAGAAATTAAAAGCATCTTTATTAAAAATATATATTTCATGAGTCAAAGTAGTAGGTGTATCTATAGTATTTCCATTATTATCAGTTTCTTTATAAATCTTATCATTACTCTCATAAACATTTTTTACTTTTGCTAAAGCATCATACTGTACTTTCAAGTTTCTATTTGCTATTACAAATCTACCTGCAATAATCGCAAGTAAAAAAAACATAGCAACTAAAACATATACTGTTATAGAGCCTTTTTCACTTCTCAAATTCATTTTCTACCTCTATATAAAATAAAATTAATTTCGTTTCTAAAAAATACTTTTTAAATCTATACAAAATTATTTTATATATAACTTTAAAAAAAATCAATATCTATAATATGACTTTTTAATTACAAGTTTATAAATTTATATAAAAAAACACCTCTTTTAGGTTCTCCCTAAAAGAGATGATATTAAAGTAAGTCTATAAGCCGGGTTCTGTCTTGAATAGCCATTTATCTAGAATATATATTGCTATATATTTCAAGCCACCTACATCACATAAAAAGGAACGAGCAGTTCTTTTTCTTCTTATTTATGAGTGGTGTTGCTCCAGGTGGGGTTTACACGAACAAAGAATGTCACCATTCTTCCGGTGAGCTCTTACCTCACCTTTTCACCCTTACCAAAATTTGGCGGTAATTTTCTGTTGCACTTTCCTTAAGGTTACCCTCACTAGACGTTATCTAGCACCATTGCTCTATGGAGCCCGGACTTTCCTCTCATGAAACCTTACGGTTTTCATCAGCGACTATTCGGCTTACTCTTTCTTTATTTTAAAATGATTTCATATATTTGTCAAGAAAATAAACTTTAATATCCCATTAAAAAACATATATTATTAAAACTTAAATATCTTTTTACCAAGTTGTAACTATTTTTCACAACTGTTTCAAATTGACATAATATCATAGAAAATGTTATAATTAGTTTATTAAACTAATAGGAGGGTGAGGCTTATGAACACTAACTCACAAAGTTCTGAATATACGCTTAAACGGAAAGTTACCAATGGCAATATAAATTGGGAATATCGTTCTAAAGACTTTGGCGTATATATATCTGGCAATACTGGATATTTTTGCACCTACAACAACAATGGTATTGAAATTTCTAAACGCCCTATTCCAAGTGACAACATCAATTTCTACACTAATTTTTTCAATAAGCTTTATGAAAACGAATTACAGCAAATAGCTTTAGCTGGAAAATATTATGAAGTCACTGGTAGAAATTTAGACAGCGATATGCGTGAATTTAATGCAGAAATGCAAAAATTCAATCAAGACATTGAAAAAGAGATGCGTCGGTTTGAAGCAGATCTAGAAAACATCTTCAATGAACCGCTTCTTACTACCAGAACAAGTAATCAATTCTATTCCAATAATCAAGCTCCTCATAGCTATACCATTCATCGCGCAAAAGTAAGAAAAAATCATGGTTGCATAGTTAGCCTTCTAATCTTACTGTTCTGGCTATTCGTTATAGGAGTGTCAATTAGAATAGTATTGTTCTTACTCGGAATGATATTTTCAGTTCCTGCACTTGGTTGGGAATTTGGTGAGCAAATTGTTCAATTTTTGAAAAACTTATTTTAAAAAACACATCACCATATCAATGACCCTTGTCACAAAAAAAGTGAGTATGCAAAATAAACAAGCATACTCACTTTTGAATTTTTACTATTCACTTTGTATTATTCTAAAAAACTTTATACTCAAAATTACTCATAAAATCAAACATATCTCTAACACCCTTTAAAGTCATAATTTCATTTTTTTGTAAAGGTGATTTTGGCAATTCTGTTATCATCTCTTTTTTATAGCAATTTTTTTGTAACTTATAAATTAAATATCTAATTTCCATATAATCAAAATAAATCTGATAACCATTATTTAAATCTTTCCAAAATTGTTGAAACGAGTAATTATCCATTTTATTCTCCTATCATAGTATTAAATTGTTCTTCTGAAATAACAGAAACACCTAATTTATTTGCCTTATCAAGTTTACTACCTGCATCATCTCCTGCTAAAACATAAGTTGTTTTTTTAGAGACTGAACTAGAAACTTTCCCACCAAACTTTTCAATTATTGCACTAGCCTCATCTCTTGTAAATTTCTCTAAAGCTCCAGTCAGTACAAACGTCATTCCTTCAAACCTATTATCAACATTTTCTTCAATTTGAGCATTCATATTAACACCAGAATCTTTCAATTTTTGAATTAAATCTTTAGTTTGTTCTTGTTCAAAAAATTCATAAATAGCTTTAGCAGTAATTTCTCCTGTATCATCTACTTCAATCAATTCTTCATATGACGCATTCATAAGCTCATCCATTGTCTTAAACCTTTTTGCTAAACTTTTTGCACCTTTAACTCCAACATGACGAATTCCTAAAGCATTTATTAATCTATATAAATCATTATTTTTACTTTCGTTAATTGCATCAATCAAATTTTGAGCAAATTTTGTTCCATCTTTTTTCAAAGTTTTTACATCTTCTAATGTTAATGTATATAAATCAGGAATATTTTTTATTAAATTTCTATTCAAAAATTCTTCAATGATAGAATATCCTAATCCTTTTATATTCATTGCTTCTCTTGATGCGAAATGCCAAATACTTCTAAAAAGCTTAGCTTGACATTCAATCCCAATACATCTAATAACAGCTTCTCCTTCTTCACGAACTGCATCAGCACCACAAACAGGACATTTTGTAGGCATAGTAAAAACTTTCTGTGTTCCATCTCTCTTGTCTTTAACTACACTAACAACTTCAGGAATAACATCCCCTGCCTTTTGAATAATAACCCTATCTCCAATCATCAAATCTTTTTCTTTTATAAAATCCTCATTATGAAGTGTAGTTTTAGAAATCGTAGAACCAGCGACCTTAACAGGCTCCAATATTGCCATTGGAGTAATTGCTCCTGTTCTTCCAACCTGGCAAATAATATCTTTAAGTAAAGTTTCTTTTTGTTCTGGTGGATATTTATACGCAATAGCCCACTTTGGAGTTTTATAGTTAGTTCCCAGTATTTCTCTTAAATGTAAATCATCAACCTTTATAACTGCCCCATCAATTCCAAAAGATAAGCTCTCTCTATCCTCACCTATTTTATCAATAGCATCAATTGCTTCATCAATAGTATCGCAAAAAATTTTAACTGGATTCACATTAAATCCTAATTTTTCTAAATAAAGTAAAGACTCATAATGAGATTTAAATTCAATAGTATCTGATTTTTGAACATTAAAAATATAAATATCTAATGGACGTTTAGCAGTTTCTTTACTATCTAATTGTCTAAGAGAACCAGCTGCAGCATTTCTAGCATTAGCAAATAATGGTTCTTCTAAAATTTCTCTTTCTTCATTTAATTTTTCAAAGCCCTCTTTAGATATAAAAACTTCGCCTCTAACAGTAATATCAATATCTTCTTTTAATTTATGTGGTATAGTTTTTACAGTTTTTAAATTTTCTGTAATATCCTCACCAACCAATCCATTACCTCTAGTAGCTCCTCTTACAAAAATTCCATTTTTATATTCTAAGCTTACTGACAAACCATCAATTTTAGTTTCAACAACATATTTTAAAGGAATATTTACCTCTTCTGCCGTTTTTCTAACCCTTTCATCAAAAACTCTCAAATCGTCAAAATTAAATATATCTAGCAAACTTTGAAGTGGAACTTCATGTTCAACTTTTTGAAAACCTTCTTTTACGTTTCCTCCAACATGTTGTGTAAGTGAATCTGAACTAATAAATTCTGGATATTTATTCTCCAAATTACGAAGTTCTAACATCAGCATATCATATTCAAAATCACTAATTTCAGGACTGTCATCATCATAATATCTTTTAGCATGATATGCCGTAATCTCTCTTAATTCCTTTATCCTATTCTCTGCCTGTTTCTTTGTCATCTTAAGTAACTCTCCTATTTATAAAATTAATATTACAAAATAAAATTTATTTTTTATCTTCTTTAAATAAATTTCTTCCTTTCCAAACATAATCCCAACCAGAAAAAATAGTTGCAACCGTAGAAATCGCCATCATAACTGAAGCAATAATATTAATAACTAAATGAGCACCTGAAAGTCCTCCTTTAATAAAAGTAAAAAATCCTCCAATATCAACAAAAGCAAAAATAAGAGCAATCATCTGAGTAACTGTTTTTAATTTTCCCCAAACAGATGCCGCAATAACTAATCCGCCTTTTTCAACCGCTATCAATCTAAAACCTGAAACTATAAACTCTCTAGCTAAAACTATTATCGGAATCCAAGCAGGTAGTTTTCCCATCTCCACTAATATAATCATCGCAGCCAATACTAAAATCTTATCAGCCAAAGGATCTAAAAACTTTCCAAATGTAGTTACTTGATTTCTAGACCTTGCTATATAGCCATCCAATTTATCAGTTATAGAAGCAATTATAAAAATTGCCTCCATAATAATCATCGGAATTGCCACACCATATACATCCCCACTAATTGGTAAATAAGCAAATATAACCATTATCGGTACTAAAATAATTCTAAAAATTGTTAATTTATTAGCTAAATTCATTTTCATTCCCTACTTTCTTTTTATTTATTCTTCTATTTTAAAAATAAAATCATCAAAAATACTACTACTTTCTTGAGAATCACTATTATTTTCCGCTTCAAGTTTTTCTAATTGTTCTATCAATCCTTGTAAACGTTCCAAATCAGAACCAATCATTTCCCAATCTTTAGCATCCAAAGACTCTCTTAAGTTTTTATTTGCCTTTATAACAGCTTTAATAACTTGTTCTCTGTCTTCCTTATTAACAAACTCTATCTTACTAGCAGAATCCGTTATAAGTGTTGTTAAAGCCTCAGCTAAATTATCGCCTATTGCAACTTTTGTTCCTGAAGCAACAATCACTTTCTTCAAAGTTGGAACTTGAGACTCTTCATTTAATAATACCTGATATACCGGTTCAATATACAAAATACTATTTTCAATTGGAATAATATATGTTCTTCTTATAAGCTGCGTTCCTGATGTAGATAATTTGTCAAGTTCTTCTGAAATTATTTTATCCTGATCAATTTGAACATTTAATTGTTGAATATCAGGTAACGTAGTATCAGATATAAGCTTATACATCGTTAATTTATTAATTCCATCCGAATATGTGCCAATTAAATAAGAATTTAAACTTTGTTTATTTGATTTTGTATATGGTAAAACTAATCCTAATTCCTCAACATCAGAGTTAGGAGCTTTTAAAACAGTATAGTAAGGTTCTACCAAAACTTTATTATTTTCATCTGATCCTGACTGAACATCAGCCTGCCATACATCATCACTTCTATAAAGAATTTCTGTACTAACATTATGATATCTTTCTAAAATCTTTGATTGAACTTTATATAAAAACTCTGGATATACAATATTTTTCTGAATATCTTCTGGTATTTGTTCAGATTTATCAGCAAAAAGTTCAGGATAAATATTATAATAAAGCATCGCTATCGGATCTGTAGAATCTGTCATATAAAATGTTGTAGTACCATCATAAGCATCAATAATAACCTTTATTGAATTTCTAATATAATTAATTTCTTTATTTTTCCCTTCAACAACAACTGTTGACTTTTGTGAAAAAGGATAACTATCAGATACTGTATATGCATCCAATACCCATTTTAATTGTCCATTATCTGTAATTACCATATAAGGATCTTCATCATAAACCAAATATGGTAATAATAATTTAGCTCTTTCACGAATATTTCTATTAAGTAAAATCTTACTTTCAGATGTAACACTACTATTAAAAGCTAATTTATAATCTCCATTTGACAACGCTAAAACAACTCTATCAAATAAATTAGCATTAATTCCACCATTTCCATCATATTCATTCGTTTCATATGAAGTTGTCGAAGTCGGATAATCGAACTCGTTTTTTCCATCAACATTAGTTACAGCAACATCTCCAGTTGCCATACCATAGTATATACGTGGTTCTTCAATTTTTATTTTATCATCTTCACTAGTATATTTAGATTGAACATATGAAATTCCGCCAGTTGTCTTATCTGTACCAGTAGACTCTGAAATAACTACTCCATATCCATGTGTATATTGATATGTTTTATTATTATAAGTTCTATTTGCACCACTTATTATTTCTCTTGGTGTAATATATAAAGACCTTTTCTTTCCATTAACCGTATATCTACCAATCTGAGTAGACTGATAAGTATAATATCCTTCATTATCTTTATATTCCGCTAAATTAGCAAGAGTTGTTTCCTCGTCAACTATAGTTATTTGACTTAGCAAATCAACATTACTTGCTATAGTAGCATCATCTAAATTAGATGTATTATCTATTTCAATTTCATCTATATTTACACCATAAGCCTGTCTAGTATTCTTTATATTTTCTTCAATATAATTTTTCTGTTTATCAAGCTCATTTCTTTCTGCATAAGCATATTGAAAAACTGTCATAACAGCAAATAATGCCACTAAATATATTGGTGTTATAAGCATAGAAGTAATAATTTTTTTCACTTTCAAATTTTTCAAATACTTTATTACTCTAAACAATGAGAATAATATAACAACACCAAGTAATCTATAGCCTATTACCTTTATTTTTATTTCAGTTAATCCAGCACCAACCAATTCAGTTTTCGCCTCATCATTCAAAGTTATCAAATTTCCAGTTACAACTTCTTGAGAACCTAAAACCATTAATCCTGCTATTAATGCTGCTATTATAAACAAATTAGCAAAAACCTGATTCAAAAATTTATTTTTTCTTAAATTCTCAGCATCTACTCCACCTAAGCAAGTATTAATTGTGATAATATAATAAGCACATATATAAATTGTTAAAACTACAAGAAAAGCAATTAAAAAAATTAAAACTGTTTTTATAAAAGGAAGTTGAAACATATAGAAAGAAACATCCATACCAAAAACAGGATCATTTATTCCAAATTTTGCAACATTTGTAAAAAGTAAAAATTTCTCTGTAAAAACATTTTGAGCAATAAATGCCACTACCACACTTGTAATGCAAGAAATTGATTTATTTGGTAACTTAGGAGTTTCCTTTCCTTGAGCCTCAAATAATCTCTTTAAAGATTTTCTTAATAACTTGTTTGAAACATATATTGTTATATAAGAAATTACAAAAGAAACACCTAAAACTAAAAATTGAGTTTTTATATTTTTATAAAATATTGAAACATACTGATCTCCTATTTCTTTATACTGTAAATATTCACTTCTAGTAGAAACCAACATTATCAAAGCATAAATTATTAAGAAAGCAACTACTATTATTCGTCTAGTTATTACTTTTTTTACCTTATCTTTCATTTTTCACTTTCCTTCCATATAAAAACTAAATTATGGCATCAATAAAGTCATTACTATTAAAAACTTCCATATCATCGATTTGCTCCCCAACTCCAATATACTTAACTGGAATTCTATTTTCAGCTACTATTCCAACAACTACACCACCTTTAGCAGTCCCATCTAATTTAGTAAGAACAATCCCCGTAATATCTGTAGTTTCTTTAAAAGCCTTAACTTGCATAATGGCATTTTGCCCTGTAGTTCCGTCAAGAACAAGTAAAACCTCTTTTGAAGCATCTGGTAATTCTTTATTTATAACTTTATTTATCTTTCCCAATTCATCCATTAAATTCTTCTTATTGTGAAGTCTTCCAGCAGTATCGCAAATTAAAACATCAGCTTTTTTCTCTTTTGCAACTTGAATCGCATCAAAAACAACAGAAGCAGGATCAGACCCCTCTGGTTTCTTTACTAAATCACAATTTGCTCTTTCTGCCCAAATTTCAATCTGTTCAACAGCAGCAGCTCTAAAAGTATCCGCAGCAGCTATTACAACCTTCTTTCCATTTTTTCTTAAATTATTAGCAATCTTACCTATAGAAGTAGTTTTTCCTACTCCATTAACACCAACAACTAATATAACTGCTGGTGTACTTTCAAGATTCAATTCTACACTTCCTACATCTAATAATTTTACCATTTCTTCTTTTAAAGCTTTTCTTACAGACTCTTCATCCTGAATATTTTCTTTTTTTATCCTAGTTCTTAATTCATCTATAATTCGAGTAGAAGTCTCAATTCCAATATCAGACATAATCAAAACTTCTTCTAACTCTTCTAAAAGTTCTTCATCTACCTTTCTAAAATTTGCAAATACATCATTAATTTTTTCATTTATTGTTTGCTTAGTTTTTCCAAGCCCGTTTTTAAGTTTATCAAAAAAACCCATAATAGCCTCCATTTTTAATAAAATCTAGTTAAACTTTATAATAAAATATTCTCTATTTTTTTATATACACAACGTCTAAAATCATTGATTTAAGCCTATTTTCATTAATGTTATTAGTATATCACATTTTTTATAGAATGTATATTTTTTTTACAAAAAAATAACTACAAATTATCAGAATGCAAAAAGCCGTGCAACAATAATTGTCGCACAGCCTTTAATACCTTACATCCAGAAAATATTACTGAATTTCAAACATATACAATCCAACAGCTGCATTAACAGTTTCTTTTTTTTCCATAATGACGTTATACCTATTTTCGAGCTGTCTTGCAATATTGTCAGTTGTACATATCATTGGATTTTCCCGTTCACAGCTAAGATAAGCCTCAACAGTTTTGGCATGTTTCTGAAAAAAATCTTTCTTCTTGCTCATGATACAATCCTCCTGATTTTCGTTTTTGGAAATTATTCCATAGATAAAATTTTAAAGTCTCCTTATAAAACCTCCTTATTTTTTAGTTTAATAATTTTAACATCTTTTTTTCAATTAATCAATAATATTATTAATAACACATTTAACAACCAGCAACAAAATAATATAATTGACAGAATAAATATAGAAAAAATTATTGCTATTAATATTGATGAATATGTATTTATTAGAAACAACATGGATTGAACTTAAAATTAGCTCCTAATATAGGAATGAGTATAATATTTTTTTAATAGAAAACTTATAAAACAAAATAATTTTCAAGAATTAATTAAAATAAAAGCACTTAAAGAATTTTTATAATTTTATTGTAAAAATAATATTTTAATGATACTATAATATTACTTTCACGAAGGAAAAAGGAGAAAAACATGAAAGAAAAGAATAGTATAAAAATAAACTTATCTACAATATTTTTAATTATATCTTTAATAATAATTATTATAATGGGATTTTTTATTTATAAACTGTATAAGGATAAGCATACCGCTGATAGTAAATTGGCAGATTTAAACAATAAAATAGCTAGATTACAAAATGATAAGCAATCTTCTGATAATCAATTGAAAGTTTTAAACGATAGGGTTGCTGAATTGCAAAATATAGTTGATAATTTTAAAAATAATAATCAACAAAAAGAAACTAATGATAATATTATAAAATATGAACTTCAAACACCTGAATATTTTGATAATAAACCAGATATTAATAATTATTTTATTGATTCTGAATCAGAATTAAATGAATTTTATAATATTTATTCAGATAAATTAAATATAGATACAGATTACTTAAAAAGCAATTCGATATTTATCCAAGTATCTCAAGTTGAATCTGGAAGCATTCAAAAGAAATTGTCATCTGTCACTTTTGATAACAATACTGTTAATTTTATTGTTGACACAGATTTTCCCGAAATAGGAACAGCGGATATGGCTTTTTGGTATTTAGTTGCGATAATTCCTAATGAACAATTAAATAACTTAAGCCTAAGTAATTGGAGTAAACCATCTGATATAAGATAGACTATTTTTTACTATTTCTATTTATTTAATATGTAACATGAGTATTAAGTAAGAATATATATTAATATACTATAGCAAAAAATAATGTAGCTTTGTGACAATGCTACATTATTTTTTATGGTAACTACTCATATCAATAAAATTAGGCTATTGGGGGTTGATATCTTTTAATTTGATAGTGGGTATTTATTAGATAAATTACCTATGCAAAAATATTCATGTTCATTAAAGAATAAATACAATTTACCTTTAACGACTACACTATGTGGCTCTACATAAGCAATATTAGTTTTTTCAACCATTCTCAAATTACCATTCCTTATCTTTGGTTCACAATTACTAAAAGTGCAAGCCCTTTCAATCTTAGAACGTAATTCTTTTTCTATTGCTATTTTTCTTTTAACTGTAGATATCATATCACTCAAGCCGTCTTTTCTCAATATTTTGAGACTATTTCTTACTTTTTTCACCAATATTGATAGTTATAGTAAAAAAATAAGCCGAGTAAATCGACTTATATATTGTGAAATGATATTCACTTTTCTTTTTTATTTAAACTCACTTGTTGCAATACTTTCAAGTAGTTCAACAAAAACGTATTATGGAGCCATTAGACAAACTCCATTTTTTTATCTTTTTTCTTCATTTCTCGTATTTTTCTCGTAGGTGCCTAAAAATCAACATTTTCCATTAAAGTAGAATATGTACTTCTCGTCTTTTCTCTTCGTTTTTTGTATTTTTTTATTGGCGTTGCATTAAAAATTGCATTAAAATTCTTGTTCAATTTTCATATTATCAACTGCAAACCTTAAACAATCATTAATAAAACTATTTCTCGAATACAAATTACAGTCTAAAACTATTCTATCAATTTTATCTAGTATCTCCTCCTCGATTCTACAAGTTACTTGCACATAGTTTTTTTCTTTTCTTTTTCTTATTACAAATTCTTTCATATATATTACCTCCTTAGAAGTAATATAAAACAAAAAAGAACTGAGATTAATCAGTTCTCTAATCAGACAATAACGCACTATAATATTTTTCTATATCCTCATCACTAATTTCTTGGGTAGATCTTTCATTAGGATTTTTTCCTAATCTTGCATTTTTCCAAGGGTCTTCAATATGTGTCATATTTTCTAATTGGTTTCCAGAATATTTCCCATACAATTTATATATTATATCAAGAAAATCCTTTGTATCTTGGTTACAAAGAATTTTATAATCTTGAAGATTATAAAATTCTTTACGTCTCATAGAATCATATAAAGACCTAAAAACGGGACCATGAATCCAAGCTTGAGGTTGTTCTTCAAAAAGTTTTTGCTTATTTATAGCAATATTCCATGCATATGCATAATATGTCAATTTCTGTACTTGTATTTCTGTTAAATTTTCATCTTTACAATAAAAATATTTTCCAACT
>JAGBDU010000033.1 GCA_017937285.1 Clostridia bacterium | reverse complement strand
TACAGTCATGGCACTCCCATGGTCACACAAGGGTTCCTCCATATCCTGTATACCTAAGAAGTTCTATTGCTATTCCAGTCACCATTCACACTAAATAATTTTTTATATTTATATTCCTTTGAACTCCTCTACAATAGAAAAGTTATCTACTTACTGAATTGTAACGGTTTTGAGTAAAAAAAACAAAAAAAATTAACATAAATATTGTAAAATGAGTAATTTTGTGGTAAAATGTAGATTATATCGTTATAGAGAGGAAGGATTGTTGAATGTTTAAAATGAAATTAATTACATTATTAAAAAATCCAAAAGCAAGGATTTTATTAATAGCATTAACAGTAATAATGATTACTGCAAGTTTAATTGCTTTACCTACAAAAGCAGGGGAGCAAATTAGTGTAGCGTTTAGAGCTACAACAATGAAGGTAAGTGTTGGTTCAAAAGACATATTAATGCCTGAAGTAGGACCAGGACAAACAGATCAAGCTACAAAAGCAAAAAAATACAATAATGCATATTGTATAGATGAAGGTACACACTTAAGCTATGCACTTTATAATCAAGAAAAGGATTTTTATAATGCATCAGAAAGTAAGATATATTTTAAAAACTATAATGCGATGTTATGGTTAGTTGATAACATGTATATAACTACAGCATCAAATAAAGAAATATCATTAGATCATTTAGCAAATTTAGTAACATCACCAGAAGTAAAGAAAAATGTAACTGCATATGGTGATATAACAAGCGAAAATATCAAATCTTTAAACAAAATAGTAGGAAATGGAAAAGATTCAGCTGGAAATACAATAAACAGAAATTTAATTGAAGTTGTAGAGCAATTAGTTATGTGGAATTATACAAACAATGCTAATGGTACAGATGCTCAAAGATACGACAAGCTAGTAAATGCTGGATTTTCAGGAAGTAATATAAGTAATGCTGATCAAAATATCTGTAAATATTTATATTATGCATTAAAATATTTAGCTAATAAGCAATCAAGTTATACATCTAATGGAACTACTGATAATGTAATTTCATTAGATAAAAATACAACAACTATAGATGTAACTAATAAACAAGTAGGACCATATTATTTAAAAGCAAATGGTATAGTTTTAAATATTGATAATACATATAAATCTAAAATATCTGCAAAAGTAACAAAAACAGACGGTCAAGTACAAAATATTGGAAGCGAAAAAGTTAAAGTTACTGAAGATGGAAGTTTTTATATTGATACAACTGGTATAGACAATATTAATAAAGTAGAATTAACTGTAGACGCAATATATTCAGGAAGTAAAGTAACAGCAGATGTTATTGTAAATAATCAAAATCAAAACTTATTAAACATCAAAAAAGAAATAAAATCAAAAGGATTTAATGATTCAAAAGAAATTACTTATACAGGAGAATATACTATAAAATTAATAAAAGTTAAAAACGATGGAACAACAGTTGTAACAAATAATCCAGCAGTATTTTCAGTAAGTGGTTCAGAAAATAAAAGTAAAGTACAAACAAATAGTGATGGTATACTTGTAATTTCAGAAAATAGAAAAATAGAATCAGCAAGTGCAACAGATACATTTAAAATTGTTGAAGATGAAGCACCAACAGGATTACAAAAATATAATGGAGAAATTAATTTAACAGTTAAATTCAAACAAGATGGAACTAAATTCATGATAGATAATAAAAATACTACAATATCAGGAACAGGAACAAATGGAAGTGTAAGATTAAACATGCCAAACCAATCTTTAATAGAAATTTATGTTCCAAATATAGACGAAAAGAAACCAGAAAAAGAATTTGATTTAAGTTTAAGAAAATTCATATCTAAAATTGATGACAAAGAAGTAGAAATTAGCAGAGAACCAAAAATTGATGAAACATCAAAACAAATATTAGATGAATATAAAACTGCTGCATATCATCATACAAAACAAAGTTTAAAAGTAAATATAGGTAGCAAAATAGAATATACAATAAGAATGTATAACGAAGGTGAAATTGATGGTTATGCAAAACAAATAACAGATTATTTACCAGAAGGATTAAAATTTGTAAAATTAGCTGATGAAAGTTCAACAAATTACAAAGTTACAAATACTACTTCTGAAAGTAAAAAAATTACAATAGAATACCTAGGAAATACAGTAATAAAAGCTAATTCAATTGATAGAATCTTACAAGGTGAAAAAGATAATATTTATCAAGAAGTAAAAATAATTTGTGAAGTAGAAGAAGGAGCAAAAGGATATTTAACAAACAGAGCAGAAATTACTAATTATGGATATAATGATAATGGTACTTGGAAAGAAGCTAAAGCTATAGGAGATTCTGATAGAGATTCAGTTCAAAATACTATTTCAAATTCTTTAAATTTAAATAAATGGTATGAATCTGCAAAATCATACGAATACATAGATTCTACAGGAAAAACTATAAATATTGAAGACTACTATCCAGGAGTACAAGATGACGATGACTTTGAAACTGTTGAAGTTAAAGAAATCAAAGGTGAGTACAAAATTGTAATTAAAAAAGTTGATTCTTCAAACAAAAATCAAGGTTTAGCAGGAGCATACTTTACAATAGGTAAAGGATTAAATTTAAAAGTTGGACCAACAGATAAAAATGGAATGGTTAATGTTATAGGAAATCAACCAATAAATGCAAATAATGAAAAGAAATCAATAACAATTAAAGAAACAACAGCTCCAGAAGGATATGAAGGATATGACAAAGAAATAGAATTAGAAATAGCTACAAAACAAAGTGGAGATAAATACATATTAGATAAAGAAAACACTAAATTAGTTGGTAGCGAAGATAGTAAAGTTTATTTAAAAGTTGACGATAAAGAATCTATAATTACAATTACAATAGAAAATGTAAAAAAAGATTTTGATTTAGCTTTACGTAAATTTATTACAAAAATAAATAATAAAGACATAACAGATAGAGAACCAAAGGTTGATGTTTCAGAGTTAAAAACTGGTAAAGTAACAACAGCAAAATATGATCATCCTAAGGATCCTATAGATGTTTGCGAAAAAGATATTGTAACATATACTTTAAGAGTATACAATGAAGCTGGTTTATCAGGATATGCAAAAAAAGTTATGGATGATGTGCCAGA
Source organism: Clostridia bacterium (assembly GCA_017937285.1). Classification (GTDB taxonomy): domain Bacteria; phylum Bacillota; class Clostridia; order TANB77; family CAG-508; genus CAG-492. The sequence continues at coordinate 26,191 of JAGBDU010000033.1, read as the reverse complement.
TGGATTAGAATTTTTACCAGAAAATACTACAAATATAGAATATAAATGGAAAATGTATACAGAATCAAATCAAAGTTCATCAGATAGCATAACATATGGAGGAAAAACATATATACCAACAACAGATGCAAGTAAAGCTGATGTTATAATTACAGATTATTTAAAAGATAGCTTAATAAAAGGATTTAATCCTGAAACAATGGAAACATTAGATTATAAAGATATAAAAGTAGCATTTAAAGTTGTTGAACCAAACACATCAGATAGAATAATAATCAATTATGCTCAAATAACAGACGATGCAGATTTTAACGGAAATGATGTAACAGATAGAGATTCAGTTCCAAATGAATGGAATGAAGGTGAAGATGACCAAGATATAGAAAAAATTAAATTAAAATATTTTGATTTAGCATTAAGAAAATGGGTAACAGAAGCAATAGTAACAGAAAATGGTCAAACACAAGTAATTCAAACTGGACATAAAGCTGAAGATAATCCAGAAGAAATAGTAAAAGTTGATTTAAAGAAAAGTAAATTAAATCAAGTAACAGTTAAATTTAGATATTCAATTAGAGTAACAAATGAAGGTGAAATAGCTGGATATGCTAAAGAAATATCTGATTATATACCAGAAGGATTAAAATTTGTTGCAGAAGATAATCCACAATGGACAGAAAAAGATGGAAAAGTTGTAACAACAGCATTAGCAAATACTTTATTACAACCAGGTGAAAGTGCTGAAGTTAATATATTATTAACATGGATTAATAATGCTAATAATATGGGGCTAAAAATAAACACAGCAGAAATTAGTGAAGATTATAATGAATATGGAACTCCAGACAAAGATTCAACACCAAATAATAAAGTACCAGGAGAAGATGATATAGATGATGCTCCTGTAATGTTAACAGTAAAAACTGGTTCTGAAATAATTTTATATGTTACTTTAGGGCTAGGAGTACTTACTATAATTGGATTAGGTGCACTTGGAGTAAAGAAATATGTTAAATAAAATAAAAATGGGAAATGGGAAAAGGGGACGGTTCTCTTTTCCCATTTTTGGGAATTTGGGACAGTCTGTAATCTTAAATAAGATAAAAACACTTAGACTTTGAGTCTAAGTGTTTTTTTGCGAAAAAAATAAAACAAATGTTCTTAAAAATATTGACTTTAAAGTATTACTGTGATATAAAATATAAAAAATACAAAAGTGAGGTAGTATATGAAATTTGTACATATAGCAGATATGCATTTTGATACATCATTTACACAATTGAATAATAGTCATTTAGGTACATTAAGAAGATTAGAGCAAAGAAAAATACTAAAAAAAGTAATTGATTATATAAAAAATAATAATGTAAAATATCTATTTATTGCAGGTGATTTATATGAACATAAATATATTAGAGAAAGCACAATTGAATATATAAATAATTTATTTAAAGAAATAAATGACACAGAAATTTTTATAACACCAGGAAATCATGATCCATATTTAAAAAATTCTTTTTACAGCAAGTATGATTGGAATGAAAATGTACATATATTTGGACCAAATATTTCAAAAATTGAATATGAAGATGTTAATATTTATGGATACGGATTTAATGATTTTTACTATACAAATGCAGAAATAGAAAAATTTGAGATAGAAGATAAAAATAAAATAAATATACTTATAACACATGGTACGTTAAATGGAACTAACAACATAGAAAGACAATATAATGCAATATCAAAATCAATATTAGAAAAAATAGGATTTGACTATGTTGCATTAGGACATATACATAAAAGTAATTATAATGAAGAAAAAAATATAATATATCCAGGGTCTACAATATCTATGGGTTTTGACGAATTAGGGGCTCATGGGATGATTGTAGGTGATATAAATAAAAATGAACTTGATTTGCAATTTATACCATTAGATGAATCAGAATTTAAAATAATAAATGTAGATATAACAGAAATGATCGCTATTGACGAATTAATAGAAAATATTAATAATTTGCAAATTGATGAAAATGATTATTATGAAATATATATAGTAGGAAAAAGAAAGTTTGAAATTGACAAATATGCTCTAAAGAAAATGATAACTAATCAAAGAATAATAAAACTTAAAAATTTAACCAAAAGAGACTACGATATTCAAAAAATTGTAGATGAAAATACTTTAAAAGGTCTATTTGTAAAAGAAATTTTAGATAGAATGGAAAATAATGATTCAGATAAAGAATTACTAGAAAATGCGTTAGAAATAGGTCTTGAAATATTAGATAAATAATTGAGGTGTATGCTAATTGAAGATAAATGAATTAAAAATCAATTCTTATGGAAAATTAAAGGATAAAAACCTAAATTTAAAAGATGGAATAAATATAATATATGGAGAAAACGAAAGAGGAAAGTCTACATTACTTAATTTTATAGTAAATATGTTTTATGGAACATCAAAAAATAAAAAAGGAAGAGAAATGTCAGATTATGATAAATATAAGCCATGGGATACAGAAGAATTTTCTGGCAGAATGATATATACTTTAGACAATAATGAAAAATATGAAGTTTTTAGAGAATTTGGCAAAAAAAATCCAAAGATATATGACAAAAATATGGAAGATATATCTAAAAATTATTCTATAGATAAAAATACAGGTAGCCAATATTTTTTAGAGCAAACAAAAGTAGATGAGAAAACCTTTGTATCTTCAGTTGTTTCGTTTCAAAATGAAGTTGAGATAGATAGCCAAACTCAAAATATATTATTACAAAAAATTGCTAATGTATCTTCAACTGGAGATGATAATATATCATACAAAAAAGCAATAGATAAATTAAACAAAAAACAATTAGAAGAAATAGGAACAAATAGAAGTCAAGGAAAGCCTATAAACATTGTTATGAACGAAATTGAGCATATAGAAAGCGTAAATGAATCATTAAGAAAATATGAAAATTATAAATACGAAATAGAAGAAGAAAAACATAAGATTCAAGACGAAATATCTAGTTTAAATAAAAAATATGAATTATTACAAAAAATTAATATAATAAACCAAGAAGAAAAAATAGAAAAAGAAAAATTGAATTATAATGAGAAAAAAATAGATGAATTAGAAACTAAAATACAGGATTTACTAAATAAAAAGGTATCAGTAGAAAAGGAAAAAAAGAATGTCAAAAACTATCAAAAAAAGACAATAAAAATTCTACCTTACGCTTTAAGCATTATAGTAAGTTTAGTAATTTCTGCAATAATGGCTATATACACTAATTATATATTGGCAACTATACCAGTAGTATTAGCATTTATCATGTTGTGTGTTGCAATACTAAAAAATAATAAAATAAAAAAGATAAATAACACAGAAGAGCAAGAATATTTTAATATAGTAAATGCAAATAAAGAATTAGAAAAAAATATATATGAAATAAATGCACAAATAGAGCTCTTAGAGAAGAGCCAAAAAGAGCAAATTGATGATGCCGAAAAAATAAAAAATGAAATCATTAAAGATATAAATTTAAAAAAAGAAAACTTAAAAATGCAATACTATGATAAAATAGAAGTTTCAGAAGTAAATAGATTAATAACTTTAGAGCATTTAAATTTTGAAATAGACAACATTCAAAATAAATTAAATGAAAAAAACATAGAGCTACATAGGTTAAATTTAGATAAAGAAAATATATTACCGAAACTAGAAGAACTAGCAGAAAATGAAGAAAAATTAGTATCTAGCAAAGAACAATTTGAAGAATTAAAGAAAAAGAACAATGCTATTAATTTAGCAAAAGAGATAATAGAACAATCGTATCAAAAAATGAAAAATAATGTAACTCCAAAATTCACAAAAAGTTTATCTGAAAATATTGCTAACATAACAAATAATAAATACAACAAAGTAATAATAAATGAAGAAGAAGGAATTTTGGTAGAGCAACAAAATGGCGAATATAAAAGTGCAAACAGATTAAGTATAGGAACTATACAACAGTTATATCTATCATTTAGATTATCAATGATAGAAGATATATCAGAGGAAAATATGCCAATTATTTTTGATGAAATATTTGCATATTATGACGATAATAGATTAAAAGACACCTTAAAAATTATAAAAGAACAGTATAGTAATAATCACCAAATAATACTGTTTACATGTACAAAACGAGAAGAAGAAACATTAAATGAATTAGGTTATACATATAATAAAATTGAATTGTAAGGCGAATTGTAAAACAAAATACTTTGACAAATGTATTGAAAAATAAGGGGTTATGTGATACAATAGAGTACATATTAATGGAATGGCAAATTGAGAAGGAGAGGATTTTATGAATAAGTACAAAATGATTGCAATTTGCTCATTATCTGTTGTATGTATACTAATATTGAGCTTATTGTTACCATTAACAACAAGTGCAAATGATAAAGAGAGTATTGAGCTAAAAATGCATTACGAAAATTCAAAAGTAACGGTAAATATAGCTGTAAACTCTGAAGTATATACAGGGGTTGTTTGTAAATATATCGAAGTAGATAATGTACTTACAGCCGATAATTTATCTGAACAAACAAAAAAAACAGGAACCACATTAAACTTAAACAAAACAGAAAATGACAATTATAATACAACTATAGAAAATGTATCAAAGCGTTATGTGGTTATATATGTATCAATAGGAAATTGCGATATATGTGATTATATAGATTGTAATTTAAATAACTCACAAGAAACAAGCAATAATAATTTGGAGGATGCAAATAAAAATAATTCAGAAGAAATCAACTCAAAAATTGAAGCAAATACTACTGAAAATAAAAATGCGGAAGAAAACTCACAAAATATAAATTCACAAATAGAAAAAAATGAAAATGATAATAAAAATCAAAACACAGAAATAGTAACTACAGATGATAATAAAGAGAAAAATCAAAATAATTCAAATAATAATGAGAATAATCTAAATGATAATTCAAGTAATAATGAAAATAATAATAAATCAGAAAATAATACGATGATAGTAGAAAATAATAAAATTCAAGGGAACGCAGAAGAGTTTCAAACAATAAAAGAAGAAGTAAAAATAGCTGAAGCAGAAACAAATACACAAAAAGAAATAACAGAAAATAATAAAAATGCAAATCAAGAAAATAAAATACAAGAAAATAAACAAAACGAAAATCAAGAAAAAAGTTCGACAAATCAATCAAATGATAATAAACAACAATCTTCAAATAATGTAAATAGCCAAATAGATTCACAAAACTATAATAAAGATATTATAAATATTAATACTAATAAACAAGTTAATGTTGTTGATAAAGATAACATAAATGTAGATGAATTTGAAGATATAAAAAGTGTAGATAAAACAGTTTCAACTGCAAATACAAAGATGCCTCAAACAGGAGAAAATGATTCAATAAAAATAATTGGAATTGTAATATTTTCTGTTATATCAATATTATCTTTTTATAAATATAAAAAAACAAACTAAAAAATAAACAAAAGAAAATCAATATAAAGAAATAAACTTTATATTGATTTTTGTTTTATATCATAGTTTAAGTATATATAAACAAATTAATAACATTAGTTTGTTTAATAAATATAAAATAAATATATAACTATCAAAAATGACAATACAAGTTAATGAATGAAAAAAATATTACATAGTAAATATTGGAAATTAAAATATTAAGACATATATTGACAAAAAGTGAGTTTAAATGTAATATGTTTATATAAAACAATATATTTGAAAGGATTTTTATGAACTTTTTTATTTCGGTAATAGGAGCTTTACTAGGAATTTTATTAGCAATAGGAATTGTAGTTTTTATAATTTACTGTAAATTAAGGTCTATGGTAGGACCAACTAATATGAAAATATTAAAAAATGCAATTTCAAATATAAAAGACTTAGAAAGAGAAGAATATAGCAGAGAAAAAAATGTTAAAGGAATGACAAAGCTATTAGAAGAAGAAATTTTAAGAGATTTTCCAGATTTTAATACAGAATTAATATTTTCTATGTGTGAAACAAATTTAAGAAAAATATTAAATGCAATAGAAGCACAAGATGATTCTAAAATTAAAAATGATTCAAATTTTATTTATCTAAAAAAGAAAATATCAGAGCAAATAGAAGATATGAAGTCAAACCAAATAACAGAAAAATACGATAACGTAGAGTTTTACAGACATGCTATAAGTGCATATACTAAAAAGAATGGTAGAGCTACAATACAAATATCTAGTACTTTAAGCTATTATTATAGTACAAATAGAAAAGATAAAAAAGCATTTTCAGATATAAAAAAACAAACAAGATATACTTCAGAATTTGTATATGTGTATGATGAAACAAAATTTTATGAAAAGCAAGTTTCTTTTTCGGTACATTGTCCAAATTGTGGTGCACCGCTTAGAAAACTAAACTCAAATTTTTGTGAATATTGTTCAACATATATAGAAAAAATAAATTTAAAAATATGGAAAATGTCTTCTTATAAAGAAGATTATAAATAGGAGGTAAATTATGGGATTAATTAAAGCTGCCGCAGGGGCAATTGGAAGTACTTTTAAAGATCAATGGAAAGAAGCAATAAGATGCGAAGATATGGGAAATGACATACTAATGATGAAAAAAACAACAAGTACAGGTGTAATTTCAAATAAAAGCACAATTATAGTAGGGCCAGGTCAATGTGCTATTATATATGATAATGGTAGAGTAATTGATGCAACAGCAGAAGAAGGTTTTTATACATTTGATGATTCATCAACACCATCATTTTTTGCTGGACAATTTGGTGCAGTTTTCAAAGAAATGTGGCAAAGATTTACATATAATGGAAAATCTGCAAAACAACAAGCAGTTTTCTTCTTCAACGTAAAAGAAATAGTAGATAATAAATTTGGAACAAAAACACCAATACCATATCAAGATTGGTTACATTCAATGACAAATGAAATGAATGGAAAATTAACACCATTGAGCATAAATATAAGATGTTATGGTCAATATAGTTTTAAAATGACTAATCCAGCATTATTCATGAATGAAATAGCAGGAACAGCAGATATATTCTATAAAAAAGAATTAATAGAAGGTCAAATGAGAAGCGAAGTTGTTGGAGTTTTACAAAATGTATTAAATGAATTAGGAAATTCAATTAATCAAATTTCACCATTAGAGCTACCAAGCCAAACAGATGAAATGAAACAAATGATGGATGAAAAAGTATTTGATGAACCAATACGTGCAAGAGGTATATCAATTAAATCATTTATAATAGAATCTGTAACTCCAGATGAAGCATCACAACAAAAAATCAATGATTATGAACTTTCTGCTAATGCTAGCATGAGAAAAGGAAAACTTACAAGTGATTATGGTGAAGCAGTAAAAGCAGCAGCATCAAATAGCTCAGGAAGTATGAATGGATTTATGGGAATAGGAATGATGAATATGGCTTCTGGAGGAGTAATGGGAGGAGTAGCTCAAGGCGTATGGCAAGATACAACACCACCAGTACAACAACCAGCAAACAATCAAGTACAACCACAACAGCCAGTAAATAATAGTTCAGAAGTAAATTCACAATCATCAGCAGAAACAAGCAATAGTAATGAATGGGAATGCCTAAATTGTCATTCAAAAGCAAACGGAAAGTTCTGCCCAGAATGTGGTACTAAAAAACCAGAAAATACAAAGAAATTTTGCTCAAATTGTGGAAAAGAAATAAGAGAAGGAGCAAAATTTTGCTCAGAATGTGGAACAAAAGTAGAATAATTAACTATAAAAAAGGGCGTAATGCTCTTTTTTTGTTGAAAAATATTGTAATTTATGGGGAAAATATGGTATATTAAATAGGTAATATTTTATTATGGAGGATTATAATGAGTAGAGGAAAGAGATATAGTGGTGAACAAAAGCTAAATATGAAAAAAGTATTTGCGGTAATAATTACAATCATTGTAATTATAATGTTTTTCATAGGAATTAACAAAATGCTAAAAAAAGATGAATCAACAACAAATAACTTTACAGAAATTTCATATTTTACAATGTATAATAACGGAAAATGGGGAGTAATAAATTCAAATGGAGATAATGTTATTGATTCAACAAATGGAGAAATGATAGTTATACCTAACAACAAAAAAGATATATTTATATGCTTGTATGAAGTTAATTATTCAGATGGAACATATAAATCAAAAGCAGTAAATTCTAAAAATGAACAATTATATACATCATATAATTCTGTTGAAGCTTTAAGCAATTATGACCAAAATAATAATATATGGTATGAAGATAATGCATTAAAGGTTGAAAAAGACGGAAAATACGGATTGATTAATTTAGATGGAAATGAAATTCTTAGATGTGAATATGATAAGATTGAAACAATAAAAGGAATAAAAAATAGTATCTTAATCCAAAAAGACGGATTATATGGTTTAGCTAATGCATCAGGAAATATTATTATAGATGTTAACTACAAAGAAATATCAGCTTTAACCACAGATTATACAAACGGATATATAGTTAAAAATTCAGAAGGAAACCTAGGCATTGTAAGTACAAATAAAGAGCAAATATTAGAATGTAAATATTCTGACATTAAGCATGTATTTGGAAATGATATGTATGTTGTAAAAGAAAGTGGAAACTGGAAAATTGTAAATAAAGATGGAGATAAAAATATCGATATAAATTACGAAGATGTAAAATCTATAAATGCAGAAAATATGGTAGTAGTAAATAAAGGAAAATATGGAATTTATGGTATTGACAAAACAGAAAAGGCAAAATGTGAATATCAAAATATAGAATATGCATTTTCAGATTATTATATAGCTAAAAAAGATAATAAATATGGAATAATAAATACTAATGGAGAAACACTAGTACAATTTGAGTATGATAATTTAAAATTTAATACAGAGGCAGATTGTTTAGAAGGCTTAAAATTAAATGATCCGAATGCTTATTTAATAGATAGAAATTTAGAATTAAAATTAACAGGAATTAATCCAACTGTATATAATGGATATATTAGAATAAATATTGATAACGAATATAAATTTTACAACTTAAAGTTTGAAGAAAAATCAAATAGAGATGTGTTTTCTAATAATACACTATATGTTGCTAAAAATGATGGAAAATACGGATTAGTGAATAAAGAAGGAACATTAGTAGTTCAATATCAATACGATGATATAACAGAGCAAAATGAATATGGTTTTGTTGCAGTAAAAAAAGATGGTAAATGGGGAGCTATAGATCAATATGGAAATGTTGTAGTAGAGCCTAAATATGAGTTATCTAATGTGTCAAAAAACAGTGTTATAGGAAAATGGCATTTAGCTGAAAATGTTAATACTATATATTATGTGTGTGAATAATAAAAATGGGAAAAGGGGACGGTTCTCTTTTCCCATTTTTGGAAATTTGGGACAGTCTGCCATTGGGGATTGTATATTTTTTCATATTATGTTATAAAGCTGAAATTTAACCTAATAATTAGTATTGATACAAGAATGTAAATAGAGAAAAAATATATTTTTTTAGTATTATTTTCTTAAAATTTTACTTAAAAACTGATTAAGAACAAAAGTAGTTACAGTTCAGGTGCCTTTGAACTTCTCTACAATAGAAAATTTAACGACTTACTGAACTGTAACCAAAAGTAATAAAAAATAAAAAAAGTTGGTGAAAAATGATGAAATTAAAAGTTGGTAATGATATAATTGAAACAGAAAGAATAAAAAAAATTTATGAAAAATATGCAGATAACTTTAAAAACAAGGTGTACACTAGCAAAGAAATTGAATATTGTGAAAGCAAAAGAGCAAATAAATTTCAATCTTATGCAGGTAGATTTGCAGCTAAAGAAGCTGTCTTTAAAGCTATCTCACAAGGGCTAAGTAATAAGTACCAAATAAATTGGAAAGACATAGAAATTTTAAATGATAATTTGGGAAGGCCATATGTAAATTTAAATAATATAAATTTTGTAAAAGAAATTGATATTAGTATCTCTCATGTAAAAGATTATGCAGTAGCTACAGTGATTGTGGCTTTTAAATAGGAGGAATATATGGAATTATTTGATTCTCATGCACATTATGATGACGAAAAGTTTAATGAAGATAGAGATTTTATAATAAAAGAAATATATAAATCTGGTGTTACAAAATTTGTAAGTGCAGGATATAGTTTAGAATCTTCAAAAAAAGGAATTGAAATTTCAAATAAATATGACTATGTGTATACAACTTGTGGAATATCTCCAAATGATATTCCATATGAAAAGGATAAAATAGAGCAAGAGCTAAATCAAATAGAAAAGCTTGCAAAAGAAAATGCAAAAGTATTAGCAATTGGTGAAATAGGATTAGATTATTATTGGAATAAGGATAATAAAGATTTACAAAAATATGTTTTTTTAGAGCAAATAAAAATTGCTAATAAACTTAATTTACCAATAATGATACATACAAGAGATGCTATAATGGATACAATTGATATAATAAAAAACACCGAATTTGCAAAACCAGGTATTTTTCATTGTTGCCCATTTAATAAGGATTTAATACAAGCAGGCTTAGATAAGGGATTTTATATTTCATTTGCAGGACCTGTAACATTTAAAAATTCGAAAAATGCAAAAGAAATAGTAAGTATAGTTCCAATAGAAAAACTATTAATAGAAACAGATAGTCCATATTTATCTCCAGAGCCAAATAGAGGCAAACGAAATGATTCAAGGAATGTAGTATTTATAGCGAAAAAAATAGCAGAATTTAAAAATATGAATGTTGAAGAAATTGCAAAAATAACATATAAAAACGCAAAGGATGTATTTAATATTAAATGAAAAAGCTATAAATATGAGCAAAATAAACTAAAAATAAAAAACAAAAGATTTAAAAATGAAAATAAAAAAGATAGAAATGAAAATGAACTAGAAAAAACTAAAATGAAATAGGAATAAATTAAAATAAAATGAATATAATATCAATATAATAAATTGGAAAATATTAGTAGCAAAATGTTACTAATAAACATAAATTTGACAAAACATATAAAAAATGCTATAATTAACACGTTGCTAAAAAAGGAGGGAACGAATTTCTTATGAAGAAAGATGATAAAGCTTCGATATCATTAAAAAAGGTGATATCAATAAGCATAATTTTATTATTCATTATGGGAATAGGAGTTATGGCAGCAAGTTCAAAACTAAACAATGTAAAAATAATACTTTCAGATGGTTATGAAATAGATGTTTTAACATCAAAAACAAAAATTTCAGAAATATTAGATGAAAATCATATAATATTATTACCAACTGAAAATGTTATACCTGGATTAGATGATGAAATATCTGATAACAAAACAATTAGAATAGCAAATAATGGAAAGAATTCTAAAGAAACAGAAGTTGTATCAGAAGAATTATCTATGGAAAAGGTATTAGCAGATTATAATTCTGTTACAGAAAAAATAGTCAAAGAACAAGTTACTATACCATATGAAACAGAAACAAAAGATCTTTCAACAGGAAGTGGAGAAAAAGAAGAAAAAGTGGTTCAAAATGGTGTGGATGGAGTAAAAGAAATATCATATAAAGTAAAATATTTGAATGGACAAGAAACAGAAAAAGTTCAAATATCAGAAAATATGATAAAAAAACCAGTAAATTGCGTAAAAGAAATAAGAAATAAAAAGGTTGTACAAGTAACTTCAAGAAGTTCTTCATCAATTTCTACTAGTGCACCAAATGTATCAAATAGTGGTTCTTCACTTGCATCAAAAGTTGAAGGTATGACACCAAAGGTAACAACATTAAATACATCAGCATATTGTGCTGCATCATGTGGAGGAAATACAAAAACAGCATGTGGTGCTACAGCAAGATCATGGTATACTGTTGCTGCAGGTAAAGGTTATGCAATTGGAACAATTATATATATACCATATTTTGCAAATCAACCAAATGGCGGATGGTTTGTAGTACAAGATAGAGGTGGAGCAATAACAAATAATAAGTTAGATGTATATATGTCATCATATTCTGAATGTACTAATTTTGGTAGAAGGAACTTAGAATGTTATATATATGAATTTTAAAAAATAATTATAAAATAAAGAGATAGAAAAAGTAAAAAAATTTCTATCTCTTTATTTTTCGTAAACATAAAGTGGAAAAATATGCAAATATGTGTTATAATAAAAAGAGTATTAAAAACGAAAGGAAAAATAGTATATGAAGAAAGATAAAAAAGTTTTAACAAAATGGATGTATTGGTTTTCATTGGTGTTTGCTTTGATAGTGGTATACAAAATATTAGATTCATTTTCATCAATAAAGATATGGGTAGCTAATTTTTTATCAATATTAACTCCATTTATTGTAGGAATTATTATGGCATATATTTTGTATATACCATCAAGAAAGTTAGAATCTGTTTATAATAAAATAAAATTTATAAGAAAAAAATCAAGATTGCTTAGTGTATTAACTATATACATATTAGTAATAATATTATGTATAATTGCAATTAGATTTTTAGTGCCAGCTATAGTAAATAGTTTTCAAGATTTAGTAAATAATTTTCAAACATATTATATCAGTATTAAAGAAAAAATAATGTCATTACCAGAAGACTCAATTTTAAAAAGCGAAAATATAATGAATGTTATTAATCAATTAAATAATTTTAAAATTGAAGATTACATAAATCTTGATAAAATAACTCAGTATGCACAAGGAGTATTAAGTTTGGCTTCTGGAATATTTGATATTTTCGTATCAATGGTAGTATCTATATATTTATTATTGGAGCGAAAAGATATAGTTACTTTCTTTAAAAAGATGTTAGAATCTATGTTTAATAAAGAAGTATATGAAAATATAGGAAGATATTTTCATAGAACAAATGATATATTTTGCAAATTTCTTGCAAGTCAATTTTTAGATGCAATTGTTGTTGGAGTTTTAACATCTATTGCAATGTCAATAATAGGAGTAAAATATGCTGTAATGTTAGGTTTATTTATAGGAATATTTAATATGATACCATATTTTGGGGCAATAATAGGAGTAGTCATTTCAATATTTATAACAATATTAACAGGCGGATTATCAAAAGCAATAGAAATGGCTATAGTGGTTATAATATTACAACAAATAGATGCAAATATTATTAATCCAAAAATTGTAGGAGAATCTTTAAAAATGAGTCCATTACTTGTAATATTTTCAGTAACTATGGGTGGTGCATATTTTGGAATATTGGGAATGTTTTTAGCAGTACCAGTTGCAGCAGTAATTAAATTACTATTATGTGATTTTATAGAGTATAAATATCAAAAAAAAGGAAAAATCAAATAAATTGACAAATACCCCAGAATAGCGTAAAATAGTAATATCTGGAAATGAAAGAAGAGGAGAGATATATGTCAAATAATAATATGAAATTTTTTGATGCCCTCGTGTCGAAGACAAAAGTTTATTTAGTAATAATAGCAATACTATTAATATTAATATGTATTATGAAACCAGTATGCATATTTCCTGCTATAATTATTTATATATTTATTGTGGTGTACACATTATGGACAGATAATAAAAGAAAAGCCGAATTATCTGAGCGTATAAAGGAATTAAACTTTAATGTAGATAAAGTATCAAAAAGATCATTAATAAATTCACCATTTCCATTATTGATGGCAGAAACAAATGGCAATATAATATGGAAAAACACTAAATTTGTACAAGAATTTAATAATTGTGATATAAATAAGCACTTAAATAAATTGTTAAAAGAAATAAAGTTAGAAATAGAGAATAATGAAAAAATAAAAGACAATAAAGTAACAACAAATATGATTATTGAAAAAAAGAAATACAAAGTAATAGGTGAATATATAAAAACAAAGTCAAATGATAAAAAAAGTGAAAAAGAATATATGACTACATTATATTTCCTAGATGAAACTGAAAAGGAAAAAATTGCAGAAGATTTTGAAAATTCACGAGTATGTGTTGGTCTTATAAAAATTGATAATTATGAAGAAACAATGCAAAGAATTGACGGAGAAGATCAAAGCCAAATTTTAGCTAAAATAGAAAAGAACATCTATGAATGGGCAAATGAATTTAAAGGAATAATAATAAAATCTGAAAGAGACACATTTGTACTAATTTGTGAACAACAAAATTTACAGATGTTAGAAGAAGGAAAATTTGGCATATTAGATATTATCAAAGGGATTAATATGCCAGAAAAAGTTCAAGCAACACTTAGTATATCAATATCAAGTGAAGGAGAAAATAATTATCAAAAATATAAAAATGCAAAAGACGGTATAGATATTGCATTAGGACGTGGTGGAGATCAAGCAGTAGTAAGAGAAAATGGTAAATATATTTTCTTTGGAGGAAGAACAGAAGAATTAGAAAAAAGAACTAAGGTAAAAGCAAGAATTGTTGCTCAAGCTTTAGAAGAAATTATTATAGATTCTGAAAAAATTTTAATAATGGGACATTGCAATGGAGATATAGATTCTATAGGTTCATCTCTTGGAATTTATAGAATTGCTAAAACATTAGGAAAAGATGCATATATTGTTAATGAAACTTATGGAATGAGTTTAGGTAAATTTATAGAAGCACTTAAAGAAGAAAGCATTTATAATGATGTTTTTATAGGAAAAGATAAAGCTTTAGAAATTGTAAATTCAAAGAGCTTAGTTATTGTAGTTGATACAAATAAAAGAACTTATGTAGAAGTTCCAGAACTATTAGAAAAAACTAGTAAAATAGCAGTAATTGACCATCACAGAATGAGCACAGAATATATAGAAAACCCAATTTTATCATTTCAAGAAGTTTATGCATCATCTGCTGCAGAGCTAGTTACAGAGCTAATAGTATATTCAAAAAATGATATTAAATTATCAACAGTAGAAGTTGAATCTTTATATGCGGGTATAATGATGGATACTAAAAACTTTACTTTTAAAACAGGAGTTAGAACTTTTGAAGCAGCGGCATATTTACGTAGATGTGGTGTTGATATTATAAAAGTAAAAAAATGGTTTCAAAGTGATTTGGACACATATAATACAGTATCTGAAATTGTATCTAGTGCAGAAATTGTATATGATAGTATTGCAATAGCAGTATACGATAAAAAAGATTCTAATGCTAATATAATTTGTGCAAAAGCTGCAGATACTTTGTTAACTATAAGTGATATTAGTGCATCATTTGTTATTGGTATTAATGGTGAAAAAGTATTTATAAGTGGTCGATCTATAGGAGATATTAATGTTCAAGTGATATTAGAAAAACTTGGAGGTGGAGGTCATATTACACTTGCAGGTGCTCAAATTGAGGGTTTAAGTATAGAGGAAGTAAAGAAAGAATTAATTAATAGAATTAATGAGTATTTTATTGAAAGTATATAAATTTGTAAAATGGCACACACCTAAAAACGCATGTTGTTTAACAACATGCGTTTTTAGATGTGTGCTATTAGAAAGTTTATCCAATTATTGAACTTTTTATTTAACTTAAATATTATTGCATTTAAAAAATTCTTGATTAATTGTGATTTTTAATATATTATATACAAAGAAATTTACATATGAAAGGTGAAGAAGATGTACTTAAAGAGATTAGAATTACAAGGATTTAAATCATTCGCAGATAAAACAGTTTTAGAATTTAAACCAGGAATTACAGCAGTAATTGGACCAAATGGATCTGGAAAAAGTAATATTTCAGATAGTATAAGATGGGTTCTTGGTGAACAAAGTATGAAATCATTAAGAGGTGCTAAATCAGAAGATATAATATTTGCAGGAACACAAAGCAGAAAATCGTTAGGCTTTGCAGAAGCTTCTATTGTGATCGATAATACAGACGGGGAATTACCTGTAGAATACGCAGAAGTAACTGTTACAAGAAAAATATATAGAAGTGGAGAAACTGGATATTTTATAAATAAAGTACCATGTAGGTTAAAAGATATCTTAGAGCTATTTATGGATACAGGAATTGGAAAAGATGGATATTCTATAATAGGGCAAGGTAAAATAGATGAAATATTAAGTAATAAATCTGAAGATAGAAGACATATTTTTGAAGAAGCAGCGGGAATTGTAAAATTTAGAGCAAGAAAAACTGAGTCTGAAAAAAAGTTAGAGCAAACTAAATTAAATTTATTAAGAATAAATGATATTTTATCTGAAATAGAAGCAGGCTTAGATCCACTTAGAATTCAATCTGAAAAAGCTAAAAGATTTTTAGAGCTACACGAATCTTTAAAAGATATAGAAGTTGGATTATTTATTTATAATATAGAATCATATAAAGAAAAATTATCTCAAGTTGTGGAAGATTTAAAAATTATTGAAAATCAAAAAAATGATGAAGATGAAAAATTAAGTAAAATGCAAGCAAATAAAATAAGTTTAAAAAATCAAATAGATAGTTTAACAGAAGAGATTGAAAAATGCCAAAATTTAGGATTTGAAAGTACTAATCAAATTGAAAAAATAAATTCAGAAATAGGAATTTCAAATGAAAAAATATTACATAATAAAGAAAATAATGAAAGATTAATTTCAGAAGTAGAAGATGCAAAGGAAAAAATAAAAGATTTGCAAGAAGAAAAAGATGCAAAAATACAGAAAAAAGATTCTTTATTTTCGAATAAAGAAAAATTTGAAAAGGAGCTTCAAGAAAAAGAAGCAGAGCTAAGCAAATTAACTGCAAATTTATCATCACAAGAGCTCGAAATAGAATCTAAAAAACAAACTATCGAAAAAAATACAGATGCTAAATATGAAAAAAATATAGAAATAAGTTCTTTAGATGCAAACTTTGAAAACTTAGAAAAAAGAGCAAAAAATATAAAAACAGAAGTTGCAGAAACTATTTCTGAGTTAGATAGAACAAGAAATCAAAAACAAGATATGTCAAAAGAATTCACTAAAATAGAAAATGAAAAGAATAAAATATCAAAGGAAATTGAAGAAAATTCTAATAAAAAATCAGAAATAGAAAGTAAAATTAAAGAATTTAATGACCAAATCGAAAAAATTTCATATGAATTAAGAATGAAAGATTCTAGACATAAATTTTTAATAGAAACAGAAAAGGAAAAAGAAGGATATTCAAAAGCAGTTAAATCATTATTAACAGATTGTGATAAAAATAGCGAATTAAATAAAGGTGTTCATGGAATTATAGCAAATTTAATTTCTGTAGATAAACAATACGAAACTGCAATTGAAATGACTCTTGGAGGAATGCTTCAAAATATAGTAACTGATAATGAGGAAGTTGCTAAAAAATTAGTAAATCATTTAAGAGCAAATAACTTAGGAAGGGCATCATTTTTACCAATAACATCAATTAAAGGTAGCAAAGTAGATAAAATAAAAGGTAAGTTTCCAGGAGTAATAGGAGTTGCTGCTGATTTAGTAAAATATGATAAAAAGTATGAGCAAATTGTATATAACTTATTAGGTAGAACTGTTATTGTAGATAATATGGATACAGGAATTGCAGTTGCAAGAGAGAATAAATATGCTTTCAGAATTGTTACTGTAAAAGGAGATATAATAAATGCGTCTGGAGCAATAACAGGTGGTTCTGTAGCTCAAAAAACGGTAAATATTTTAGGAAGAGGAAGAGAAATTGAATCATTAGCTGAAGAAATAAAATCTTTAGAAAAAAAATTAGAAGAAACAAAATCTAATAAAGAAAAATTCGAAGATTCAATATCTGAGTTTGTTCAAGAATCTAAAGTATTAGAGCAAAAATTACAAGAAGTAAATATCGTATATGCAACAGAAAAACAAAAAATGGTTTCTGTTCAAGAACATGTTTTAAGATTAGAAACTACATTACAAAAATTAAGAGATGAAGATACAAAAATACAAAATCAAAAAAATGATATAAAATCTCAAAAAGAAGAAATTTTAAAATCTATTGAAACAATAGAAAAAGAAATTAGTGAATTATCGTTAATTATAAAAGAATTTGCAGAAAAAAATAGTGAAAATCAAAAATATATTGATGATTTAAATTTTGATATAACAAATTTAAAAATATCTGTATCTTCATTTGATGAAAGTGGAGCTTCAATAGATGAAATGGTTGAACGTATAGATAAAGATATTGAAAATTATAAAAATGCAATTGAGTTAAAAAACAAACAAATAGAAGACTTAAAAAATGAGGATATAAATTTAAAAGAAAATATTGAAAAATTAAAAAATCAAATAACAGAAATACAAAATAGTGTATCAATGAGCAGTGAAAAAATTGAAAGCTTAAAAAATGAAAGAGCTGAAAAAAATAAAGAATCTGAAAAAGCTGAAAAAGATATAACAGATCAATTTAATTTATTAGAAGACTTAAAAGAGAATTTGGTAAAAATTGATGTAAAGAAAACTAAATTAGAGCAAGATATAGATACAGTTGTAAACAATTTGTGGGAAGAATATGAGCTTACACCAAATAATGTAACTGAATATAAAAAAGTAGAAAATGTTCAAAATACTCAAAAAGAAGTAAATAGTATTCGTTCAGAAATTAAAAATTTAGGAAGTATTAATGTTGATTCAATAGAAGAATACAAAAAAACAAAAGAGCGTTACGATTTTATGTGTGAACAAAGATTAGATTTAGAAAATACTATTTCTAAACTTAGAAAAATGATTTCTGAAATAACAGATACAATGAAAAAACAATTTACAGAAAAATTCAAATTAATAAATAAAAACTTTAACGAAGTATTTGTTGAATTATTTGGAGGAGGAAAAGCAGAGCTAATATTAGAAGATGAAGACAATGTTCTAGAATGTGGAATAGATATAAAAGCACAACCTACAGGTAAAAAATTACAAAATATGATGTTATTATCTGGTGGGGAAAAAGCATTTACTGCGATTGCTTTATTGTTTGCAATATTAAAAATAAATCCAGCACCATTCTGTATTTTAGACGAAATTGAAGCAGCTTTAGATGATGTTAATGTTTATCGATATGCTGAATATCTAAAAAGATTCTGTGGAGATACACAATTTTTAGTTATAACACATAGAAAAGGTACTATGGAGGCTGCTGATACTGTATATGGTGTTACAATGGAGGAAAATGGAATTAGTAAACTTCTTTCAATGAAACTTGCACAAAGTGAAATTTCATAAAATTGGTCGATGTAATAATTTGTAATAATTTGTTTGCTAAATTTTTACATATAGGTATTGAAAATTTAGAAAAAGTAGTCTAGAATAAAATGACGTGAAATATAATTTGACAAATAATAAATTTAATATATACTAAAATAGACTAAATAAAAAGGAGAAGATTATGGCAAATAAATTAATAATTGTGGAATCACCTGCGAAAGCAAGCACAATAACTAAATTTATAGGTGGAAGTGTGAAAGTAATGGCTTCAATGGGACATATCAGAGATTTACCAAAATCAAAATTGGGAGTTGATGTAGAAAATAATTTTGAGCCACAATATATAAATATAAGAGGAAAAGCAGCCTTAATAAAAAGCCTAAAAAAAGAAGCTAATGCAGCAAAAACTGTGTATCTTGCGACTGACCCTGATCGTGAAGGAGAAGCTATAGCATGGCATTTAGCTTATATACTTGGAATTTCACCAGAGAGTTTATGTAGAGTAACATTTAATGAAATAACAAAAAAGGCAGTTCAAGAATCTATAAAAAATCCAAGAACTATTGATAAGAATTTATTTGATGCTCAACAAGCAAGAAGAGTTATAGATAGAATTGTGGGATATAAAATCAGTCCAGTTTTATGGAAAAAAGTAAAAAAAGGTTTATCTGCAGGTAGAGTTCAATCTGTTGTTGTAAAGTTAATAGTAGAAAGAGAAAATGAAATAGAAAATTTTGTTCCAGAAGAATATTGGAATATATATGCAAAATTATTAGCTAAAGGAGCTAAACGACCATTTGAAGCAAAATTTTATGGTAAAAATGACGAAAAACTTGAACTAAAAAATAAAGAGCAAGTTGATTCTATATTAAAAGATTTAGAAAAAGCGGAGTTTATAATTACTGATATAAAGAAAGGCCAAAGAAAGAAAACACCAGCACCTCCATTTACAACTAGTACAATGGGTCAAGAAGCATCAAGAAAATTAGGCTTTACATTAAAAAAGACAATGTCTATAGCACAAGGATTATACGAAGGAGTTAAGGTTCCAGAAAAAGGTGTTGTAGGTTTAATAACATATATGAGAACAGATTCTACAAGAATTTCTGAAGAAGCAAGATCAGCAGCTAAAACATATATAGAAGCGACATAT
Organism: Clostridia bacterium; assembly: GCA_017937285.1. Classification (GTDB taxonomy): domain Bacteria; phylum Bacillota; class Clostridia; order TANB77; family CAG-508; genus CAG-492. The sequence goes on along the minus strand of JAGBDU010000033.1, from coordinate 5,781 downwards.
GGTACTGCATATTATGAAAATAGATATTATAGAACAAAAGATGGAGCTCAGGATGCTCATGAAGCAATAAGACCAACTTATGTAGATTTAACTCCTGAAAAAATAAAACCATCTTTAACTAAAGATCAATATAAATTATATAATTTGATTTACAACCGATTTATAGCAAGCCAAATGTCTGCAGCAGAATACGATACAATAGCAGTTAATATAAAAGCTGATGATTACAATTTCAAGGCAAATGGACAAAGCATTAAATTTAAAGGTTTTATGAAATTATATGTTGAAACAAAAGATGAAGAAACAGGAGAAGATGATGAATTAATTTTGCCATCATTAGAGCTAAATGAAAAATTAAAGAATGAAAATATAAATACAAAACAAAGTTTTACAGAGCCACCAGCTCGTTATACAGAAGCTAGTATAGTAAAAGTTTTAGAGGAAAAAGGTATTGGTAGACCAAGTACTTATGCACCTACTATTTCTACAATTTTAGAGCGTAGGTATATACAAAAAGAGCAAAAACAACTTGTTCCAACAGAACTTGGAAAAATTGTTAACAAATTACTTATAGAAAATTTCGGAGACATTGTAAATGTTGAATTCACAGCAAAAGTAGAAGAAGAATTCGATTTAATAGCTGAGGGAAAAGAAAATTGGCAAGATATTATATCAGATTTTTATGGACCATTTGAAAAAGAAGTTGAAAAGGTAGAAAAAGAGCTAGAACATGTTGAGTTAGTAGATGAAGTATCAGATGTGCAATGTGAAAAATGTGGAAGAATGATGGTTTATAAATATGGTAGATATGGTAAATTTTTAGCTTGTCCAGGATTCCCAGAATGCAGAAATGCAAAACCAATTATAGAAACAGTTGATGTTCCCTGCCCTGTTTGTGGAGGTGCAGTACAAGTAAAAAAATCAAAAAGAGGAAGAAAATTTTATATATGTGAAAATAATCCAGAGTCATGTGAATATATATCATGGAATAAACCAAAAGTAGGAGAAAAATGGGAACCAAAAGAAGAAAAACCAAAAGTAGAAAAGAAAACAAAAGCATCTACAAAAAAAACAACAAAAAAGAAGGCATCTGCTAAAAAAAAGTAATTAAAAAGTAAAATATATGGCGGAATTTCGTTTTACGAAATTCCGCTTTTATAACCAAAAAATCTCATTCCACATATTGATATGAACAATATTTTATAGTATAATAACAAAATGTAAATTTGTGAAAAAGGGGTATATCATGTTAGTTAGTAAAGAAGTAATTGAAGATTTATATAGTAATGTAGATAACGAAAAGAAAATGACTGCAGATAGTATCGTAGATAAGAACAAAATAAAAATAATAAAAGCAATATATGATGACAACAGAAATTTTGAATTACATGCAAAAGCTAAAGGACACAGAGATACTCATGATGTGTTTATAAAAGTATTAAAAAATGAAATAGTAGATGTAAAATGTACATGTAAAGAATATCAACAAGAATATTCATCTTGCTCTCATATTTTGGCTACTATGACAAAGTTTGCAAATAGTACAGAATATTCTAATATATTTGGAGAACAAAAAGGTAAAAGAGATACTAGATTTTATGATAAATCTAATAAATATAAAGCTTTTAATCAAATAATAAGTACTTTTTATGATGATTTATGCACAAAAGAGCAAACAACTAAAAAAGGAGCTAAAACTTCAACTGATTTAATTGAAATAGATCCTAAGATTATTTATGATTCTCAAAATAAAGAGATGTTGATAGAATTTAAATTAGGTGATGGAAAAAATTCGTATAAAATAAAAAATCTAATAGCATTTTATGATACATTTTCTAATGAAGAATCTTTTAAATATGGCCAAAAGTTAGAATTTAAACATTGTAGAGATATCTTTAGAAATAGTGATTTGAAAATATTAGATTTTCTTTTAAAATATTCTGAAATTATTAAATATACAAATGAATCAATAGGTCAGCAGCGTTATTATGGTAAAGTAATGAATGAAGGTGCGATTACAATTTCTAATACATGTTTGGATGAGATGTTTGATGTATTTAATGGAGAATATATTAAAATTAAAAAAGATTATAAAGAAGATAAAATATTATTTTTAGATGAACCACCTGAAATAAAATTTATTTTAGAAGAAGAGAGCGAAGAAGATTATAAATTATATCCCAATATAGATATTTATAATTATGATGTTTTATATGGTAAAAAATATTTATACTTGATAATTGAAGATGTAATTTATAGATGTCCAATGAACTTTAAAAACACTATTTTAAAACTATTAGATTTATACAAAAATAATTTTACAAAAGAAATTTTATTTAAGAAAAAAGAGCTACCCAAATTATTTTCCCTTGTAGTACCAAGTATTAAGAAGAACTTAGAAATAAAAAATATAAAATCAGAAGAAATGGAAAAATATATTCCACAAGATTTATATGTAAAAATTTTTTTAGATATGAATGAAAGAAATTTTATAACAGCAGATATAAAATTTGGATATAAAGACTTAGAATTTAATCCACTAAAAGAAGACAAAAATATTAATATACCACGTGACATAGTAAAAGAAACAAAAACACTAGAAACATTTATACAAACTGGTTTTATGCTTGAGAAAGACAATGGTAGATTAATTTTAGCTGATGATGAAAAAATATATAATTTCTTATCAGAAGAGATTGTGTATTATATGAAAAATTTTGAAATTTTAGCAACAGAAAGCTTTAAAAAAAGAGAAATTAAACATCCTAAAATTTCAAATATAGGAATAAAAATAGAAAATAATTTATTAAAAATAAATTTAAGTGAATTTAATTTTTCTCCAACTGAGCTAGCCGAAATAATGGAAAAATATAAATTAAGAAAAAAATACTATAAATTAAATGATGGTAGTTTTATTGATTTACAAGAAAATGAAACATTAATTTTTTTAGAAAAATTAAATATTGATGGAACATTAAATTATGAAGAATTGTCAAGAGGAGAGCTAAATTTACCCGTATACAGATCCTTATATCTGGACAAAATTTTAAAAAATTCAAATATGAATGTATATAAAAATAAAGAGTACAAAGACTTAATAAATGATATACAAAATACGAATGATGATTACATAAGAATACCACATAAGCTTAATGCGACATTAAGAAGATATCAAGAAGTAGGATACAAATGGCTTAAAACACTAGATTCATATAGTCTTGGAGGAATATTAGCAGATGATATGGGACTTGGAAAAACTCTTCAAGTAATTTGTTTACTTTTAGATTACAACTTAAATAGTGAAGAAAAAAAGACAAGTATCGTTGTATGCCCTAGCTCTTTAACTTTAAATTGGTATAATGAAATAAATAAATTTGCGCCATCATTAAAAGCATTAGTAATTTCTGGAAATGCAGAAATACGAAGAAAAAATATTCACAATTTAGAAAATTATGATATTATAATAACTTCATATGATTTATTAAAAAGAGATATAGAAACATATACAGAAATGGATTATGAATATAAATTTATTATTGCAGATGAAGCTCAGTACATAAAAAATAATAACACTCAAAATTTTAAAGCGATAAAGAAGATAAAAGCTCAAACAAGATTTGCATTGACAGGTACACCAATAGAAAATTCACTTGCAGAATTATGGTCAATTTTTGACTTTACAATGCCAGGATATTTATATAGTTACAGAAAATTTAAAGAAAATTTTGAAACTCCAATAATAAGAGATGAAGATTTATATAAAACTAGAAAATTAAAAATGTTAATAGATCCTTTTATATTAAGAAGAATAAAAGAAGAAGTATTAACAGAGCTACCAGAAAAAACAGTTACAGTTTTGAATAGCGAAATGGAAGAAGAACAACAAAAAATATATGTATCATATATGGCAGAAGCAAGAGAAGAAGTTAATAGCGAAATTATGGCAAATGGCTTTGAAAAAAGTCAAATGAAGATTTTAGCATTACTTATGCGATTAAGACAAATATGTTGTCACCCAAGTTTATTTATAAATAATTATGATGGTGAAAGTGGAAAGTTAAATCAATGTATGGAAATTATTAAAGATGCAGTTCAAGGAAATCATAAAATATTATTATTTTCAGGATACACATCAATGTTTGATATATTAGAGGAGGAGCTAAAAAAAGAAAATATAAAATTTTTAAAATTAACTGGGCAAACAAAAGTTAGTGAAAGAATTGAATTAGTAGATGAATTTAATGAGAATAATGAAATAAAAGTATTTTTAATTTCGTTAAAAGCAGGTGGAACAGGACTTAACTTAATAGGAGCTGATATGGTAATTCACTATGATCCATGGTGGAATATATCTGCAGAAAATCAGGCAACAGATAGAACATACAGAATAGGTCAAAAACGAAATGTTCAAGTTTATAAATTAATTACCAAAAATTCTATCGAAGAAAAGATTTATGAATTACAGCAAAAAAAGGCAAAATTGGTAGACAATATGTTATCAACCAATGAAACATTTATCAGCAAACTATCTAAGGACGAGATAATGGATTTATTTAAATAGCGCTATATAGTAAGTTACAATTCACAGCTAAAAGTAAGCCGTTCCAAAGGAATTATATTATAAAAAATTTTCCTTGACATATAATAATAATAGTTGCTATAATAATAGCAATATTGCATTAAGTTATGCGAAATATGTATTACACAAAAAAAGACTAGGAATGGCAATTCCTAGTCTTTTTGTACATTAGCTCTTATTATCATTTATAATTAAATAAACTATTATAAGAGCTAATAGTTTTATTAAGTTATGCACTTTTATGTATTACACCTCCTTTCTCCTTTAGAAAAAGGTAAAAAATGATAACATATTATATTTCAAGTCATTTTGAAAAAAGGATTTGTAATGTGAAAATGGGACGGAGATTATTGATACAAATTGGAGTTTGTGGATTTATATTGCTTTGAAAAAGAGCTTTAAAATTAGCCGTCTTGAGCAGTTGATATATATAATTTTGAAATCATTAATGGCTCCCTACATAATTTAAGAAATTCTAAGCTCAATTTTGGGTGCCCCTTTCTGTGCTCTTTTCTTCAAAGTCGAAAAGCCACGAACATCCCCCCTAAATCTCGCTAAGAATTTCTAAAATTATTCCAGTCACACATTAATGATTTCAAAATTATATATATCAACTGCTCAAGACTACTCTATGATAGTAAGTTATTGCTTTTTCTGTATTTTAATAGAACAGATGATTTCTTATTAATTAAAATAAGTTTAATTTTATATTTACACTAACATTTGTAATATTAATTATAAAATAAGAATGTATAAATTTTTATATTGATATTAATACAATATAAAAGTTAAAGAATTATATTAGAATAGCTATTACGTGTATTATAAATTTTTATATCAATAAGAAAATTTACAAATTTGAATTTTATAATAAACATTTTTCTACATTCTTATATCATCTTTAACAATAGTATTATTATCTATAAAACTAACCTTTTTAATCGTAGAGAAGACTATATAACTTAAACTAAACAATTTAATTTTACTAGTAGAGTAGTCCGAAGAGTTAGTATATATTATTTTTTCAAATATTAATGTGTGATTGGAATAGTTTTAGAAATTCTTAGCGAGATTTTGGGGGGATGTTCGTGGCTTTTCGACTTTGGAGAAAAGAGCACAGAAAGGGGCACCCGGAATTGAGCTTAGAATTTCTTAAACTATGGAATGAGCCAGTAATATTTGAAAAAATAATATATACTAAC
>JAGBDU010000064.1 GCA_017937285.1 Clostridia bacterium | reverse complement strand
TAAAGTTGTCATAATTTTACAAAATTATGACAACTTTAATTTTTTGCCCCGTCCCCAACCCACACTTCAAAGCAGGTTAGTTACAGAATTTAGAATTAATCATATAACAACAATGGAACAAGCAAATGAATTCTTAAAGGGCTATATAAATAAATATAATTCAAAGTTCTGTGTAACAGCTAATAATTCCAAAAGTGTATTTTTAAAATTACCAAAACGCTATAATTTAGACGAGTTATTATGTGTGAAATTTGAGAGAACAATTGATAATGCAGGTGTTTTCTCGCTTCATAATAGCAAATTTCAAGTATTAGATAAATCTCTACCACCCAAAACAAAAGTCCAGATATATTTGAGTCAAAAGATTGGAATGATAGTTAAATTTAATAATAAAACTTATGATGTAGAGCCTTTAGAAATGATTTCTAAAGACAAAATAGATAAAGATTCATTAGATTATCGCCTATGGTTACCAAATGTGGTTATAGAATTAATTAACGAATATTATCTAAAAGATGCAAAAGCATCATGTTAAATCTCTCGCCTAATAATATTATTAACAAAAAAAAATAAAAATAAAACAAAAAAATAAATCTTGAGCCTGCCTCCGCGGCGAGCGGATCAACTCAAGATTATACATAGGTGAAATTTTTGCAAATAAAATAAGCTATGCTTTTTAGTGAAATTTTCCTAAATTATTGACAAACTATTTTTCTAACTGTTGCTTTAATTCTGAAGGTGTTTTAGTTCCTGCTAGCGCTTTTTTAATAGAAGATTTAGTATTCCATAGTTCATCTATACTGAATTCAATCCCGTATTCTTTTAACCTTCTTTCAAATTCATCTTTTGTAATTTTTTGACCTTTATACTTATATCCACCATATTGATTTAGTTCATTTTCAACTTGTTCTTTCATTTTTTCATCTTCTCCTAGATCTGCACCTCTAGTACTATAGCTGAATGTGTGTTCTAATTCTTTTTTCGAATTTAAAATATAAAAATTTTCACCACATATTAATCCCGCTAGACTTGTGCCAAAATTTGAAATAACACCTTTTTTTTCATAATAATCATAATATTTGCACCCACCAGTAGCATATGACTCTTTATCCATTAAAGTATACACTGTACCATTTTCATACATATATAAGCTAATCGCTCCGCTATCAATTACTAAATCAGGAATACTATCATTGTTAAAGTATATTAAGTCACATTTGAAATCAGGACATTCAGATTTGAAGTCATCAATAATTTTTATATATTCTTTAGCATATTCTGCAGTTTTTTTAATTTCTGTTCCATTTGCTTCGTTTGCTATGCCTGTCTGATTTGTACTTTTTGCATTGTTATTTTCATCTGCATTGTTCACTGAATTATCAGCTCTGTTTGATACAAATTTTTCTTCAATATTTATAGTATTTACGTGTTCATCATCTTTTTTAATATTAATAAGTTTATCCCATACAATAAAACTTACTAATCCCACAATTATCACACATAACACTACAATTAAAATCTTTACACTTTTTTTCATAAACAATATTTCTCCTTTTATATTTAAATTTTTACTATGTAATCTTAGTTAACATTATTACAATTTATAAGAATATTCTGAATGTGTTATATACTTATCTTCTTTAATTATTGTAATTGTTTTCTATTACTAATTACTAATATTATTTCAATTATTATTAATGAAATAAATCTTAATATCGTCTGAAATTCAAATAATTTCATTTCAGATTCTCCCTCTAATAATATACCATTCGTTAGCATAACATTTAAATATGTTATTCCTATAGAAAATATTATCGCTATAATGCCAAATATTTTTGTTCTTTTATGTTTTATCATATATATTGCTATTATTATAATACTAATACATAATGGAACAGATGCACAAGTAATAATTTTGGTTACTACTGATGGTTCAATATATACGATTTCTTGTGCTGGTGTAGCACATACTTTCCCTAAACTTATTATACTATAACAAAAAATAATTATTGCTATCATATTTACTTTATATTTTAATTTTACTTCTTTTTTCATTTGTATACTCCCCTTTCATATTTTTTCAATAAGTAAGAATAAAATGCACATTATTGTAATTTTTATCAAACTATTTTTCTAATTGTTGCTTTAATTCTGAAGGTATTTTATTTCCTGTTAGTGCTTTTTTTATAGAATATTTAGTATTCCATAGTTCATCTATGCTGAATTCAATCCCGTATTCTTTTAACCTTCTTTCAAATTCATCTTCTGTAATTTTTTGCCCCGTCCCCAACTCCACATTTTTTTTGCCTTGTCTTAAAACTCAAATATTTCTGTTATTTCTTTTGTATCGATATTGTATTTAAAACATACTGTTTTTAATCTTTTGTATGAATATCTCCAACCTATATCTTCTTCTGAATTGTGTACTCCATAATCTAGTACTACATATATATCATTTTCTACTATTGCACTTTCTGCTAATTCTACTGTGTGTTCGTCATCTGATGTAAATTTAAATTTTTCATTCATCTGTTTTTCTGTTAAAATTTCTTTTCTTTCTTTTGTAGAGTCATCTATGTATACTAAATTATTTGTATATTTTCCGTTTTCTTCTTTTACATCTATATATACACCTTTTAGTTTCTGACTATCTTCTGATACTATTTCTAAGCTTGTTACTTCTTGTTTTTCTAGGTTACTTCCATCTTTGTTCATAGTAAAGCAATATTCGTCTTGTAGCATATGTGCTGTTCCTGCACGATATCCTATGTATATTTTTAATTTTCCATTTTGCTCTCCAAATTCTACTATTTCCATACTTTCATCAGTTGCTTCTTCGAACAAATCTTTTTTTGAAAAAGTTGCTATTGTGCCATTATCTTTATTGTCTTTTATTGTTCCTACTTTTAATATTCCTGTTTTAGAATCTTCTTCATAATAATATATTACATCATCTATAACATCTAAAACATTTGCATTTTCTTTTAACATTACTATTTCATCTGTTTTAGCATTTATTTCAAAAATTTCCCCATCTGAACTATTTTGACATATTACAAAGTCTTTTATGCTTGCTTTTAATTCACCTTCTTGATATTCCTTTTTATTTTCACCATTCATATTAACAGAATATATTTTATAGATATTTCCATATTCGTCTTCTGGATATCTCAAAAATATTTTGTCATTTGATATACAAATATCTCCTGAACCTTTTTCTGTTAATATTGTTGTTTCATTACCTGAGTTATCTAATTTTACTAATTCATTTTTGTTGTTTGTTTTATATGCATATTTAGCAAATAGTCCTGTAGATTCTCTACTGTTTGCTGATAATTTCCAAAAATATGTTGCTTCTTTATATTTTACAAATGGCGCTACTTGTGTTGTTGTTGATTCTTGTTCTTGCTCTTGTTTTTTCTGTTCATTATTTTGATTAGATTGTATCTCCTCATTTTTTTCTTTTGTTGTTCCACATCCTGTTAATATTATTAATAATAGTGATACTAGTGCTATTATTAATATACTTTTAATTTTCTCCTTTTTCATTTGATTTTCCTCCTCGTTAATTATTTATATTCACATCATATCATATATTTAAATTGTTTGTCTATATTTATATTTTTTGCCCCGTCCCCAACTTCTGGAAAATTTTTTCCCACTCCCATTGAAATAAATTTAATTTTATTATAGTATATACGCATATTAAAGGTATACAATTAAAAAATAAAAAAGGAGGTCACTTTTTAAGCGCCAGAGCAATATTATATATTGTTGACGAGGTTAGAGTTTATCGAAGTTTTCGGCGGATGCTCTATGGCAGGTGCTAGTCATTAAAATATTTACAAAAATTAATAGTAATATTAATTACAAAATAATATTTATAGCATGATAATCCTGTATATCTTTTAATTAAATATTAATAATTAAACAAAGGAAGGATTGTGATTTTTATGTGTGGAATAGTTGGCTACATTGGAAAACAAACTGCTTGCCCTATTTTAATTAATGGGCTTACAGCTTTAGAATATAGAGGTTATGACTCTGCAGGAATTGCCTCTATAGAAAATAATAAAATATGTGTGATGAAGGACAAAGGTAGAGTTAGTAATTTAAATAATATTAAAGGAATTAATAAACTAGATGGTACTGTTGGTATTGCTCACACAAGATGGGCAACTCATGGCAAACCATCTAAAGAAAACGCTCATCCTCATATGGATAATAGCGAAACTTTTGCAGTTGTACATAATGGTATTATTGAAAATTATAACGAACTTAGAAATTTTTTAACTGATAATGGGTATAAATTCTTATCTCAAACAGATACAGAAGTTATTCCAAATCTTATTCATTATCATTTTTCTAAAGATTCTTATGCAGATGATAATAAATTTTTAAGGGCTGTAAACCAGGCTACAAAAGATTTAAAAGGAAGTTTTGCAATTGAAGTTTTGTCTAATTTATATCCTGATAAAATGATTGTTGTAAGAAAAGATAGCCCTTTAGTTATTGGAAAAGGAACAACTGGATATCATATTGCTTCTGATATCCCTGCTTTATTAGAATATACAAGAGATTTTTATCTATTAAATGACTACGAATTTGCTGTTATGGATAAAGATTCTATAAAATTCTATAATGAAAATTTAGTAGAGCATGAAAAAGAAATTAAAAATATTGAATGGGATGCCTCTGCAGCAGAAAAAAATGGATATGAAGATTATATGTTAAAAGAAATTTTCGAGCAACCAATTGCTATAAGAGAAACTATAGGATCTAGATTAAAATTAGGAGAACATTGTGATTTTAGTGATATAGAAATTTCAAAAGAATATTTATCTACTATTAATAAAATATTTATTGTTGCGTGTGGTACTGCAATGCATGCTGGACTTACAGGTAAAAAATTCTTAGAAAATCTTTGTAAAATTCCTGTTGAAGTAGATATAGCTTCTGAATTTAGATACAGAAATCCTATTATAAATGAAAAAACTTTATGTATTTTTATTAGTCAATCTGGCGAAACAGCTGATACTATAGCAGCATTAAAACTATGTAAATCAAAAGGTGCAAAAACTCTTGCAGTATCAAATGTTATAGGAAGCTCTATAACAAGAGAATCTGATTACACAATTTATACACATGCTGGTCCAGAAATTGCTGTTGCTTCTACAAAAGCATATACTTCTCAGGTTGTTCTTTTAGGAATACTTGCAATATATTTTGCAGAAATTTTAGAAAGTACAGATTCTAAAGTTTTAGAAGATTTAAAGAAAGATATTTTAGATTTACCAAAGAAAATAGAAACATCTTTAGCTACTACAGATGAAGTAAAGAAATTTGCAAAGAAAATTCATAAAGAAAAAGATGTATTTTTTATTGGTAGAGGTAGCGATTATAATGTTGCCTTAGAAGGCTCTTTAAAACTAAAAGAAATATCTTATATTCACTCTGAAGCTTATGCATCTGGTGAATTAAAACATGGACCTATTGCTTTAATAGAAAAGGGAATTACTGTTATTAGTATTTTAACAGATGAAAATTTAATAGAAAAATCTATCAGTAATATAGTAGAAGTTATTAGTCGTGGTGCTAAAACATTTATTGTTACAAATCAAAATTTATCTAATTCAGATTTTGATACTGTAATAAAAATAGAAAAAACAAATCCGCTTCTATCTCCTATATTATCTGTAGTTCCTTTGCAATTACTTGCTTATTTTATTTCAAAAGAAAAGGGATTGGATGTTGATAAACCTAGAAACTTGGCTAAGTCTGTAACAGTTGAATAGAAAAAATACACATTTAGTAAATTGTACTGAACCCAAAAAGTTGGACTTTTTGATTAAGTATAATTAAGTAACTTGTAAGGAATGAATTCTGTATTGAACGGGAGACATTCCTTTTAGTTTGCTTTTTTTGCCAGTGTTTTTTCTGCATTATCATTAATTATGGAACACGAAAAAAATACATCAATATTATATTGATAAATTTTTTTCGCATTCCCATTTTCATATTTTTCTAATTTATTTCATCTAACTTTAAAATGTGTCCCAATTTCCCCAAAATGGGAAAAGAGAACCGTCCCCTTTTCCCTACTAATCTTCTCCTGTATTTTTGTCATCTATTGCAACTAATCTATCACCTTTTTCTATTTCATAATCGCCATTTGGAGATATTGTTAATTTTGTATTTTCTTTTTTTACTAACAATACATTCATACCAAATTGATTTCTAAATTTTAATTCTCTTAAAGTTTTTCCAATCCATTTTTCTTGTGCTTTAATTTCTACTATATCATAATTTTCTGATATATTTATTGCTTCCATTACATTTACATCCATTATGCCTTTGGCTATCCTTATTCCCATTTCTTGATCTGGAGAAATAATTTTGCTTACACCTATTTTTTCTAATATTTTTTTGTGTAAATTACTTGTTGACCTTGCAATTACTTTTTCTATTCCAGCTTCCATACATAGCATTGATGCCATTATATTCGTTCCCATATCTTTCATAGTTATAACTGCTACATCAAAATTATTTAATGATATCTTTTTTAATTCGGTTGTATCTTTTATATCTACTTGGATTGCTTCTGTTACATAATCTGCCACTTCTTCTACCCTATCTATATCTTTATCAATTGCTAATACATCACAATTATATTCATATAATTGTTTTACTATGCTTTGTCCAAATGTTTTTAATCCTATAACTAATATATTTAATTTTCTCATTATATTTAATCTCCTTTATCCTACTATTAAATCACACTCTGGGTAATTTACATTTTTATTATTATTAAATTTTTTTAATACTGCATATGAAATAGTAATCGGACCTAATTTTCCTATAAACATTAAAATCATTATAATTATTTTTCCTGCTATACTTAGCTTAGTTGTTATGCCTAATGTTAGTCCAACTGTTCCAAATGCTGAAAACACTTCATAAAATATATCTAAAAATCCTATTGTTCTAGTTAATGTTTCTGATTCTGAAAGTAGTTGCTCTGCATGTAAATCTTCTGTTATCGATAATCCCATTATTGAAATCATTATTATGAATATACTTACCGAAACTATTACAATAGCTCTTTTTATTATTTTTTCTTGTATTTTTCTTTTATATACAATTGTATTTTCATTACCTTTTAAATAGCTTACAATCATTAAAAATATTATTGCAAATGTTGTTACTTTTACTCCTCCTGCTGTACTTCCAGGTGCTCCACCTATAAACATATATATAAGTGATATAAATTTTGTAGCAGTTGTAAGCTCTGTTGAATCAATAGTTTCAAATCCAGCTGTTCTTAGTGTTGTAGAATAAAAACTTGATTTTAATATTTTTTGTGCCGTATTATCATTTTTCATTATTTGCATATTATCTTTTTCAAGAAAAAATGTAACCATAGTTCCTGAAACTAATAATATTGCTGTTGTAATTAAAACAATTTTTGTGTTGATTGAAAGTTCATTTCCTATTTTATTCATTTTAATGTTTTTATTAAAAATTTTTTTAATTAAATCTACTATATCATCCCATACAGTAAAACCTAATCCACCTATTATTATTAGTATCATGATGGTTATTGAAACTAACCCATTATATTGATATTTTATAAGGCTGTCACTCCCTATGATATCAAATCCTGCGTTACATACAGCAGATATAGAATGAAATATTGAATAAAAAATTCCTGTTTTAAATCCATATTCTGGAATAAATCTGATTGATAATAATATTGCACCTATTACTTCTATAATTGCTAAATATATAAAAATTTTTTTAATTAAATTTATTATTCCCTTATTATTATTTTGTCCTAATGATTCTTTTATTATATTTCTTTCAGATAGACCTATCTTTTTCTTCATTATCATTAATAATAAAGCAATAAAACTCATAAATCCAATTCCACCAATTTCTATCAAACACATTAAAACAATTTTTCCAAATATTGTAAATTGCTCTGCTGGAACTATTGTGTTTAGCCCTGTTACACATACTGCTGATGTTGCTGTAAATAAACTATCTATAAAATTAATGCTTTTTTCATTATTATTGCTTATTGGTAATTTTAATAAAATTGCTCCTATTAATATACTTCCTATTACGCCTAAAACTAGTACTTGAGGAGCTGTTAGTCTAGTTTTTTGTTTTTTTTCCATCATCATTTTCTGTTTTTTCCTTTGCTTTTATTGTATTATTTTTTATATGCAATGTATTATTTAATTATTAAATAATACATACTAATTAATAACTCTAATAATATACTAATTTGTGCTATGCCTGCTAGATTTCCGTGTTATAAATCTTCGTATATTTGTAGATTCCTTTATATTTTTAAATTGTATATACCAATCTATAAACATTACTGCTAAAAATAAAATACTTATGTAAATTGGAATTCTAATTTTTAATATATATATACTGATTCCTATAATTTGACCAGTTAAAATTCCAGTACATCTACTGCATATTGGAAATTGATATCCTTTAATTTTAAAACTTCTATCTTCTCTTTGGTGGCAACCACATCTATCTCCAAGCCTCATAAAAAAAGCCCATATTTTTATTTTTGTTTCTTTTTTCATAGTATTTAAAACCTATTCCCACAATTATTACATATATTTGTAGTTTTTGTTCTAGTTACAGTATCTCCTGTGTTACATAAACCACATAATACACCTGGCCATCCAAATAATAGATATCCGCAACAGGCATCTCCTCCGTCAAAACCTTTTGTTTTAGTTTTTGTATCTACTATACTTGATATACTTTCACTTCCACATTTAGGGCATCTCATAGATATTTCCTCCTACTTTTTTATTATGCACTAATTATATATTGTTTATATTGTATTTTCAACAATATTTTTTTATTTTCTTGACTAAGCATAATATTTGTGTTATAAATATTAAGTATCAAAAAATGGCCCCTTGGTCAAGCGGTTAAGACGCGGCCCTCTCAAGGCCGAATCATGGGTTCGATTCCCGTAGGGGTCACCACAACATATTTATATAAATCAGTATAAGTAAAAATACCAGTTTCTCAACTGGTATTTTTATTATACAAAAAATATTTGTATAAACTATAATTTCTTATTTTTTAATAGTAAGTTACTTAAATATTTAAATTTTTTTGATTCCTCTATTTTTTCTTCATCCATTGGACCTGTTTCATATGGATATTGAATTCTTGTACCATCACTTTTTACTTCATGTTAATAATCAATTTTCTTTACAATACTCATCTGATGGTATTACTTCAATTCCATTTTTTATTAACAAATCAGCAGTTATTCCATTTCCATCAACTAATGTCTTATCAAAATTTCCACTGTAAATTTTCCCACATCCACAAGATGGACTTCTTGGTTGTAGTACCGCTTTTTTTATTCCTAGTTTTTTTGCTAAATTTAATACTTCATTTGCTCCTTTAACAAATTCTTTTGTCACATCTTCATTATTTTTATTTACAACACATTCATTTTTTATCTCTGCTGGTAATCTTGGAGTTTTAAGCCCTCCCAATTGTTCTGGACATATTGGTATTGCTTTTCCTTCTTTTACTAAATTAAATATTTTTTCATTATAATTGTTTCCTCCACTGTATTTACAATTTATCCCTACTAAACATGCACTTACTAATATCATAATTTTCACCTTCTCTTATTTCTTATTCTAAAATATCATATAATTCAAATTTAATAATCTTTTTTTTGATCTAACAATCTCATTACATTTGTTTTTTCTTCCATAAACTCCTCCATTTTATGGATATATACTATCAAAAAATATATAATTTATCAATCATTTACTCTTTAAATTCTTTCGCTAATTTACCAATTGCTTTTGTTTCAATTCTTGATACATAGGAACGTGATATTCCAAGCATTTTTGCAATTTGTTCCTGTGTTCGTGGCTTTTTGCCATCTAATCCAAATCTCATTGTTATAATTCCAAATTCTCGATCTTTTAAGACCTCTTTCATTCTTCCATATAATTTTTTTATTTTAAATTTTAAATCAACTTCATCTTCTATGCTTCGTTCATTGTTTTCCAGTACTTCTTGTAAGCTTACAGTATTATCATCTTTGTCTTTTCCTATTGTGTCTTCTAAATATACTTCTGCATTCAATTTTTTGGAGCTCCTAAAGTACATTAATATTTCATTATCTATACATCTTGAAGCATATGTAGCAAGCCTGACACCTTTTTTACAGTCAAAACTGTCAATCCCTTTTATTAATCCTATTGTTCCAATAGAAATTAAGTCATCTAAATCTGCATTGTTATTGCTATATTTTTTGCATACATGTGCTACTAATCTTAAATTTCGCTCTATTAAAATTGCTCTAGCATCTTTATCTCCATTTTCTAACATTTGTAAATACATTTTTTCTTCTTCTGCATTTAGCGGCTCTGGAAATAAGCTGTTTTTAGATATATATCCTATCACAAAAAGTGATGTTTTTAGAAATGTTAAAAATCCTGATAGAGAAAGTGCTAACATATATATACCTCCATATTTTTACCTTATATTTTTAATATATGTTAGCTTTTTTCTTTGTGTGCCTGACCTCTTGATTATTCCTTTTTTATTTTTCTATTATATAACGCATATCTTAACAGAGTTTTTTAATAAATAAATTATGAGTACTATATCTAAATTTATAAAAAGAAAAGCTAATTTTTTTGTACTACTTTTTCAGCAGTATCACTTTTTATAGCTCTTCTTTTTAATTTTTTTATAATATTTTCTAGTTCATTAATTCTCAATATTCCCATTTATATTTTTTCTATCTCTGAATAAACTATATCTATTACATTTTCTATAATGTCAGCGGGTAAAGTTTCTATAACTTGATATTTTCTATTATTCAAATCTAATGATTTTATATGCTCGCATAAAATTACTCCTGTTGTTTTTGTTCTTTCGTCTAAAGGTATATGCAAAGGAAACTGATTATTTGTATTTGTAATAGGGCAAACAATAGTTAAATTTGTTTTTTGATTAAAAACATTATTGCTTATAACTACTGCCGGTCTATATCCTGCTTGCTCATGTCCTGCTTGAGGATTAAAATTAACTTTTATAATTGTTCCTTGTTTTACCATATTTCATCACCTATTGACTCTCCCCAGTCTATTTCAACTGGTTCATATTCTCCTTTAAAATCTGCAAAAAGTTCTTTTATATTTTTTCTTTCTTTAGCTTTTTCTATAACTAGCTTTCCATTATCTACTAATATAATAATTTGTTCATTTTCATCCCATTTTACAGTATCTAATAGAATCTTTGGTATGCGTATTCCATGACTATTTCCCCATTTTTGAATTGTTGTTGTCATTTTTCATCACTCCCTTTTGTATATACTTAGTATATACTTTTTTTGTACTTTTTGTCAATATTTTTATATATTTAATTAGTGTTTTTAATTAAAATTTTTTAATTTATTCATCACTTAGTATTACCAAGCAATGCAAAAATATTGCACTAATTCCACCTAATATTGCTCCAATCAATAATCCTATATAAAACAATTCTAACTTCTCCTTATAATTTTAAATTTTTATTAATTAATTTTTCTTAATATTCTTTTATTTAACACTATTCCAGCTACAGAAATTCCAATTAAATAATTACTTATATCTATCATACCTGTTCGTGGTAATTTTTCCGCTTCTTGCTCTTTTTTCTTATTCTTAAAAGTTAATGTTTTTATTTCATTTTCTTCCAATTGTATTGTTACGCTTTCATCAGATAATATATAATCTTTGGCTGTTTCTACTTCTTTAATTGTATATTTAACATTTATCGGTAAGTTTTCTACTGTAGCTTCTCCATTTTCATCTGTAATAATAGTTTCAACTAGCTCGTTATTTTCATTATAAATTTCAAATTTTGCTCCTGGTATTCTTATTGTATTATCATTTGCATCTACTTTAATTATTTTTATTGAGGCTTTTTTCTTCTCATTTTCTAGTGTTATTTTTTTTATTTCGTCATATTCTAATTTTAAATTATTTGTTTTTGAATCTAAAATATAATTTTCATTTGTTTCTACCTCTGTAATTTGTATATTTCCTGGTTTTATATTTTGTATATTTATTTTTCCTTTTTCATCAGTTTCATATAAACCTAATTCTGTTCCTTCTTCATATTTAATAGAAAATTTAACTCCAGCAATTGGTGTTTTTGTGTCTTTATCTATTTTTTCTATTTGTAGTCCAGCTTTATTAGCATTTATTTCAATACTGCATGTGGCTTGTACATCATTGCTATATGTATCACAACATAACATATAATTTTGGTAATTTCCTACCATACATTCTGCATAATATATTGGATAATTTTTACACTTTCCTTTAACATTTATAGTTCCTGCAACATTTTCTATAATTGATTCTTTTGGAATCATTACTTTAAATTTTTGATTGCCATTAAATTCTGTTTGTATTTTTCCTTCTTCATTTGCAATATATGTACCTTCTGGGAATTCAGATATTTCTGATATTTTATATTCACTACATTCTACTTTAGATGTTACATTACAAGTTACAGAATAATAATTTTCATTTGTATTATCTTTTTTTAATTCTCCTTGTTTATTTATTTGTAGTATATTATTATATTGCATTGTTTCTGTTCCATTATAGCCTTTATCTACTAAGCTACAAATTGCTTCGATTACTTTAGTCCCTCTTCTTTGGATATCTTCTAAAGTTTCATTTTCCACTTTTGTTGTTCCTGCTCTATATAAATTTCGCACATCTTGAACAGTATATGATCTTAATATGCAATATGATGCCATCTTTGTTGCTAAATAAGCATCTTCTTCAGTTTCTACGCCTATCTCTGATGGTGTTTTATATGGGTATCCATTTGTGTATACTCTCCATAATTTTTCATCAGATAATAGCTCTTGTAGTTTTACATCATACCCTTCATATTCGCCTTTAATCCAGCCAATTCCTTTTAAATCTGGATTTATGCAATATGCTATTCTTTTTACTCCTTGCTCATCTGTATAATGAGTTATACTGTATGTAACATATATCCATTCAGAGCCATTCCAACTTTGTATAGAGTAAAAACCTTTATTTTCTCTTTCTAAATAATTAATATCTCCAATTGTTGCTGCTTTTGATTTATTCATTTGTAAGGCTATTTGAAAAATAGCTAATATTAACATTATTACACAAATTATTTTTTTACTTTTTTTCATAAACATTCCTTTCTTTTATTCATATTTATTTTTGTACATTTGAAATTAACCTGATTGATATTTTATACAATTTAGGCTTATTTACATTTGTATTTTTATAATATACATGAAATTAATTTAATAATATTTTTTATTCATAGGATTTGATATTTTTACATCTTATAATTTTAAGTTTTTTCTACTGCTTTTACACATAATCTTAAGTTTGATTTATTTTTTATACATGTTATTAGTGTTATGATATTTTTCTCACTATTATTTAAAACAGATAAATCTTCTTCTGATATTTGTTCAATTTTATCTACAACATATATTCTTGTTCCTAATTTTGTTTGATAAATTATTTCATCATTTAAATTTAAATTATTTATATTGGCAAAATAATGAGCATATGTTCCTCTGTTATGTGATGCTAGTGCTACATTTCCATTCCAATAGCTAGTATTTGAAAAATGACCAACAGATTCTTTTAAAATTTCTGCTGTTGTTCCTTCTTTTATTGGTGCTTCTACTCCGATTGCAGGTATTTTTATTTTTCCTAAAACATTACTATCTTGTGAAATTTTTTCAACCGAAAATCTTTCTTTTTCGACCTCACTTTTTGAACACTCATCATTTTGCTGACCATTTACAATATCTTCGCTTATAATATTATCTGCTAAAGTAAGTAAACTCGATTGATTATTTGCATTTTTATGATGAATATATAGGTACATAAATATACAAATAATTACTATGACACTTAATAAAACACTGAACACATATTTCAATGTTTTTCTTTTCAAGGTTTCACCTCCTATTTTTTATTTTTAATGCTTTTTGGATTTTTTTAAGAATTAAATTTTTTGAATAAAATTTTATGTTATTTATAATAATACCATTTTTGATAAAAGTCAATTGTTTTTCATTGACATAATTTTCCTTTTTTCGACATTTGAATCTCTGGGTGACAGCAATGTCATTAAGTTAAGATATCGTTAAAAAAATAAGCCGGATATGTGAATATATTCTTAATTTATTAACTAAATATCTCTAATAATGTCTCTTATATTTGTTAAAACATTTGCTCCATCTTTTATTAAATTATTTGTTCCAATTGAAGTATATGAATTTATATTTCCGGGTATAGCCCAAATTTCTTTTCCTTGCTCAATTCCGTAATTAGCAGTTATCAATGCACCACTTTTTTCGCTTGCCTCTACCACTATTACTGCATCTGAAATTCCGCTTATTATTCTATTTCTTTTGGGGAAATTTTGCTTTTCTGGTTTAGTTCCAATTATATATTCAGATATAATTAATCCATTGTTTTCTAATATTTTTTCTGCTAATTTTAAATTTTCTTTTGGATATATGTTGTCCATTCCATTACCAATTACAGCAATAGTTTTGCCCTTTGCTTTTATGGCATTAAAGTGTGCTACTGCATCAATTCCCTTTGCAAGTCCACTTACTATATTCACATTTCTTTTAGCTAATTCATATGAAAAAAAACTTGCATTTTTTTTGCCATATAATGAGCAATTTCTTGAACCAACTATTGCTGCTGATTCATTATTTAAATTACTAATATCACCTTTCATATACAAAACTATTGGTTTATTTGTAATATATTTCAATTTTGTTGGATATCTACTATCTTTGTAATTTATAATTTCTATTTTATTTTTGTCCATATATTTTGCATATTTTTCTAGATTTTTTCTGTATGTAAAATTTGTCATATCTGATATTTGTTGTTTAGATAAAAATTTATTTTTTAGTAGCTCTGTTTTATCTAAATTCCATATATTCTTTATATTATCGTATTTTTGAATTAATAGCTCTAAGGCTTCATAAGTTATGCTTTTTATTCTTGATATCCAAATCCAATATTCTAAATTTTCTATAAAGATTCCTCCTTAATTTGCCTTTCTAACATATTTATTTCTTTTATTAAATTATTTTGAAAATTTTGTGTATGAATTTACACTTTAGAATTTAAATTTTTTTGAATTAATTTTTATAAAAATCAGATTTCTATGTTGTTTATTAAAGCATGTTTTTTTCATTTAGTCAATAAAAAAATTTTTAACAGCTACGATTGTAGCGTTACAATTTACGTCCATTTTTTAGAGTAGTGGAAAAGGGATTATATTATAAAAAATGTAATGACTTAGCTCGTTTGGGAGCCATAGAACCTCATTGCCAGCCAATATTTTAAAGCACATACTTATTAATGTATTAAAACTTTAGCCTGCCGACCAGTAAGAAATGGAATTTTTTATAATATAATCCCTTTGGAACGGCTTACTTTTAGCCGTGAATTGTAACATTGTAGCTGTTTATTTCACAAAATTGTAATATTATTGTGATTTATTTTTTCTACTTATTTTTTTAAAAAGAAAATGAATAAAAAAAATAAATGCAATAAAGATTTCAAAAACTAACAGATAAATCATTTCCATCTCAGATAAAACTAAACCTATACTTAAACATATTCCAACAATTCCCATCCATTTTCCTTTTGATTTTTCCTTGTTATATCTTGCTAGTCCAATAATGCCTACTATAAATGATGCTATGCAAGTATCTAAAAATAACGCAAATCCAATCTCCATTATTTCGATAAAATTTAGTACATCCATTATTTTTAATAATAATATTTCAATTGCGATTCCAAAGCTTACTATACATGGTGAACTATATTGTTTTCCATCAAATTCTTCCTCCATATCTTTTTCCTCCTCTAATTACCTCAACATTTTATTTTGATTCCTACAATACCATATTGTTGTTCTTTTTCTGGTGAATAGATTTCATACATAGCTTTAGTTTTCCTTTTTATCTCTTCTTCATCATTATATAATTTTCTAAACAAATTTTCAAATGTATTTTCTTTATATAATTCAACAACATCAACTAACAATTTATCTTGTAAATCTGGTAATTTTGAAAACTCTATTTGGTCTCCAACTTTTATTTTTTTCCTTTTTTCATCAAACAATCTAAATTCTACTGTCTTTGTTCCGTTTTTCATCCTTTCAAAAGGATCTTCATTTAATTTCATTTTGTGTATCATTTATATCTCTCCTTTATTAATATAAAAAATTTAAATCCAATTTCATCAATAAATTAATATTTTCTATAATTATAACATTGTTTTCGTATATAATATTATTCTATAATTTATCACCTATTTCTGCAACTTAGCAGCCTTTATAACATTATTCATAAGCATAGCAATAGTCATAGGGCCAACTCCTCCTGGAACCGGAGTTACGTATGATGCCTTTCTACTTACAGATTCAAAATCTACATCTCCAACAATTTTACCATCATCAGTTCTATTAATACCAACATCAATTACAACAGCACCATCTTTAACCATAGAATCTTTTAAATATTTTGGCTTTCCAAGTGCTGCAACTATTATATCTGCATTATTTGTTATTTGATGAATATTTTTTGTTCTAGAATGACATATTGTTACAGTAGCATTTTTTGCTAATAA
The DNA here is from genome assembly GCA_017937285.1 of Clostridia bacterium. Lineage (GTDB taxonomy): Bacteria > Bacillota > Clostridia > TANB77 > CAG-508 > CAG-492. Next base: position 3,704 of record JAGBDU010000064.1, on the reverse strand, counting down.
ACATTGTGCTAATGGCTTTCCTACTATGTTGCTTCTGCCTATTACTACAGCATTTTTTCCTTCTATTTCTATACCATATTCTTCTAACATTTTTATTACTCCATATGGTGTGCATGAAATAAAAGAATCTTCACCAATTACTAATTTTCCAACATTTATTGGATTAAATCCATCTACATCTTTTTTGTAATCTATTTTATTAAATGCTTTATTAATATCTAAGTGCTTTGGTATTGGGCTTTGTAGTAGGATTCCATGAATATCTTTTCTTTCATTTAGCTCTTCTATTAAATTCAATAACTCATCCATTGTAATGTTTGAATCTAATAAAAATTCTTCATATTCAATTCCAATTTCTTCACATGCTTTGCTCTTGTTTTTTACATATACTTTTGAAGCTTTATCATCTCCAACCATTATAACAGCAAGCTTTGGATATATATTTTTCTTTTTTAACTTATCTACCTCTTCTTTTAATTCCATTCTTATTTTTTTTGCTAAACTTTTTCCATCAATAATAACTGCCATATTAATTCACTCCTATTTTAATATATAAATCCTCTTTTCCGGCTCATTAAAAGCATTATACATTAACATTTTAAACATTCCTTGAACTAAAAAGGACTTTTCAAAGTTCATTTAAACGTATTTTTTTACATTAATAATAAAATTACCTTTTTTCGTATTTCCAATAATTTTATCAATAATAAACTTACCTTTACCTCGTATAGAAATCACATCTTTTTCTTTTACTTGTTTTGTATTTTTTGTTTCATTTTCATAATTAACAAAAACTCGCTCCTGTAGTAATATTTCTACCGCTTTATTTCTAGATGTTTTAGCTAATTCTGAAATTATATTATCCAATCTAAGTGAAGATGTAATAATTTTTATATCTTCAAATTTTCTTTCTGTTTTAGTAATATCTTTTATTTTTATATTAGAAACTTCAGCATTACTGAATCTTGTTAATGTTTTTAAATTTGCATATAAAAACTTTTCTGTTTCTTTTTTTACTATTATATCAGCTCCTGCTTTATATACAACTATATCTCCAATTTTTGCTCTGTTAATTCCAAGTTTTATAATTCCACCTAGGTATACATTATGTTTAAAATTCTCTTGCTCTACCTTTGGTATCAAAATTCTAAAAACTGATATTATTGTATCATATTTAAAATTTTTATTTATAAATATCTCTTTCATTTTTTCTGGATAAATAATAATCAACTTTCTTTCGCAATTATCTAATCCTCCAAAAAACTCGTAGTTTTCAAATCTTATTATATTTATAACTTTTTGCAAAATTGCTTGCTCTGATTCGTTTAAAAAGTCTGTTGTTTCTATTTTGTTTGTTTTATTTGCTATTTCTATTTTATCTAAAAATTTTGAAATTAATAGCTTTTCTTCTGGCTTTTTGTATTTTTCTATAATAAAATTCTTATCCATTTATTACTCCATTCTTTGAACTTTGAACTTTAGGGACGTTCCTTGAAATTTGGGTGAACTTTGGGGACGTCCCTTAAAGTTCACAACTGAACTTTAAGGAACGTCCCCAAAGTTCAAGGAACGTCCCCAAAGTTCAACCAAATTTCAAGCAACGTCCCCAAAGTTCAACCCATGTTTCTACAATACTTTGAACATCTAAACCATTTATTTTTTCAAGCTCTGAAACTCCACCTTGTTTTACAAATATATCATCATATCCAAAATTTTTAATATGTACATCTGTTAATTCATTTTTTGCTATTAATTCATTTACTGTTGTTGCTAAACCACTTCTTAATACTCCATCTTCTATTGTTATAACATTTCTTGTTTTTTCAATAGATTCTAGTATGTTCTCATTATCAAATGGTTTTAAAAATCTTGCATTAATAACTTCTGCATCTACATCTAATTCTGATAAATAGTTTGCTACTTGAACTGCTTTTTCAACCATTTTTCCTATTGCAATTATTGTTATATCTGTTCCTTCTTTTATTACTTCTGACTTTCCAAGAGATAGTTTTTCATGAGTTTTGAATTTTACACTTCCTTCTCCTCCTCTTGGATATCTTATAAAAATTGGAGCACTATAATTTACTGCAAAATCCATCATTTGATTTAGCTCTTCAAAATCTTTTGGTGCCATTATTGTAATATTTGGTACTACTGAAAAAGATGCCATATCTAGTAAGCCTTGATGCGTTTCTCCATCATTTCCTACTATTCCCGCTCTATCTGCACACATAATTACGTGTAAATTTTGCATACAAACATCATGCACAACTTGATCATATGCTCTTTGGTAAAAAGATGAATAAATTGGTACTACTGGTATTAATCCACTTTTTGCCATCCCTGCAGCCATTCCTACTGCATGTTGCTCTGCTATTCCTACATCAAAAAACCTTTTAGGGTATTTTTTCTTAAAGTCTGTAAGACCCGTTCCATCTGCCATTGCTGCTGTTATTGCAACAATTCTATTATCTTTTTTAGCAAGCTCTAATAATTTTTCACCAAATGCTCTTGAATAATCTTTAGATTTCTTTTTTAAAACTTCTCCAGTTTGTTTATTAAATGGTGATGTACCATGAAATTTAGATGGATTTTTTTCTGCTGGTTTATATCCTTTTCCCTTTTTAGTTACAACATGAACTAATACTGGACCTTTGCAATTTTTACTTTGTTTTAATATAGTTTCAACTGCTTCAATATTATTTCCATCTACAGGTCCTAAATATGTATAACCTATATCTTCAAAATACATTTTGGGAATAAAAATTTGCTTAATACTATTTTTTATTTTTGATGTGAATTTTATAATTTTATTTCCAACTTTTGGGATATGGCTCATTTTTACTTTTACTTTTTCATTAGCTTTTGTATATGCTTTTCTTGTTCTCATTCTTCCTAAAAGTAAAGAAATTCCACCAACATTTTTTGAAATACTCATTTCATTATCATTTAAAACTACAATAATATTTGATTTACTTGCACCTGCATCATTTAAAGCCTCTTCTGCCATCCCCCCAGTTAAAGCTCCATCTCCAATTACAGCAATAACTTTATTATTTTCATTTAATATATCTCTTGCTCTTGCCATTCCTAAAGCAACAGAAATAGAAGTACTACTATGCCCTGTATTAAAACAATCATACTCTGACTCTACTGTTTTTGGAAAACCTGAAAGTCCATCTAACTTTCTTAAAGATCCCATTTTATCTTTTCTTCCAGTTAAAATTTTATGTACATAAGTTTGGTGCCCTACATCCCAAATTAATTTATCTTTTGGCGTATCAAAAACACTATGAAGAGCAATTGTTAGCTCTACAACACCTAAGTTTGATGCTAAATGACCACCATTTTTTGATACTATATCTATTATATATTCGCGAATTTCTTCAGCTAATTTTCTTTTATCTTTGTAATTTAATTTTTTTAAGTCTGTCGTGCTTGTGATATTATTTAAAATGTCTCTCATCTTTTTTCCTTCTTTTTGTTTTTTATAAATATTATCATATTATTTTCTTGATTACAATATTTTCTTTATTGAAGATTTTAAAATAGTTGTTACAGTTTAGTAAGTCGTTAAATTTTCTATTGTAGAGGAGTTCAAAGGAATATAAATATAAAAAATTATTTAGTGTGAATGGTGACTGGAATAGCAATAGAACTTCTTAGGTATACAGGATATGGAGGAGCCCTTGTGTGACCATGGG
>JAGBDU010000017.1 GCA_017937285.1 Clostridia bacterium | reverse complement strand
TTACATATTTATCATAGCCTTTAGGCTTATTTTTACTCCATATAATATTTGGTAACATCAACATTAGTAAAAATATTAAACCTATATATGAAAATCCAAAGTGAATATTCATTAACTCATCTCACTTCCATATTGTAATTTATCTCTTACCTATTCCAAGTCATTATATATTCTACTTCATTTGTATCTTTGTCTATATTTTGACTTGTAATCATAAAGTCATTTTTCTTATAAAAATTGATAGCATTTGTATTTTTCTTATATACACTTAATGTTAAATTATTTTTTATTTCTTTTACTTTATTTAATAAAGAAGTTCCTATTCCATTGCATTGATTATTTGTGTTAACAAAAATACCTTCAATGTAGTTATTATCTAGTCCTACAAAACCTACAATTTTTTCTTTAATAATATAAACATATATTTCCGCATTTGGTAGTGCTTCTTTTACAAAGTTATAATTACTTTCCCAATATTCCTTTGGAATAAATTTATGAGCTTTTATATTTTCTTTTTCCCATATTTGCATTACAGCATTTATATCATTCTTTTCAAATCTTCTTATCATCTATTTCTCCTATGAATTGTAACCTACTTTTCTAAATTTATGATTTTTGTTGCCACTTTTTCAATAAATGTTTTATCGTGTTCTACCAAAATAAGTGTAGGCTTATAATTTAAAACAGCCTCTTCTATTTGTATTCTTGTTAATATATCAATATAATTCAAAGGCTCATCCCATATATAAATATTTGCTTGTTCAGATATGCTTTTTGCAATTAAAACTTTTTTCTTTTGACCTTCACTCATATCTTGTATATTAGTATCAAAATCGGATTTTGATAATCCCATTTTTACTAACATTGATTTAAAAATACTTTCATCTATTTTATTATCCATAGCAAAAGATTTCAAATTTCCTTTTAAATTTTCTGTACTTTGTGATACATAAGATATTTTTAAATCATTTGCTACTTTAAATTCTCCACTATAATTTATTTCTTTTCCTAGAATAAGTTTTAATATACTTGATTTTCCAATACCATTTTTACCAATTATTGCAACTCTATCTCCATTATTTACTTCAAAGGAAATAGGATTAAATATTGCTTGTTCATTGTATTTTATCTGTAATTTATTTGCTAAAACTAACGGATTTTTATTACTTTCTATTGGAATAATCTTTAGTGTTTCATTCTTATCTACATTTTTTAACAAATTACTTTTTTCATCTATTGCTTTTTGGATTCTTTGTTCCATAATTTTTGAACTTTTCATCATTTTAGAAGCCTTATGACCTATATAGCCTTTGTCTATTGTAGTTTCAGAATTATATTTTTTACTTTTTGCCTTTTCAGCTTCATTTGACCATTTTGCATAATTTTTAGAAGCTATTTCAAGTCTATTTATATCTCTTTGCAACTTTTCATTTGATATTTTTTCAAAATTATCTTGTCTATCTTTATTTTCTTTCCAAGATGAAAAGTTACCTTGCTGTATTTCGATATTAGTATTATTTATAGCAATTATATGATTTACAACTTTATCTAAAAAATTTCTATCGTGAGAAACCAATATAAAGCCTTTTTTCCTCTCTAAATAATTTACTAAATTATCTCTCGTTTCAATATCTAAATGATTTGTAGGCTCATCTATCAATAAAAAGTTATTTCCCTTTAAGAATAAACTTATTAAGAGAATTTTTACTTGCTCTCCACCACTTAATAAATTAAATTTCCTATATAAAATTTCTGTATCAGCATTAAGTAAATTTAATTCCTTTATAATTTCCCAATCTTGAACATTGGGAGCAATTTCATTTATTATTTCTATCGACATTCTATCCTTATTATTTATATCAAAAGGGAAATAATCAACATCAACATTTTTTGATATTGTTCCTTTATATTCATACTTTCCCTGTAATAACTTTAAAAATGTTGTTTTACCTTTACCATTTCTACCAATTAAGCCTAATTTCCAATCTGTATCAATATTAAATGATACATCTTCAAATATATTATTATAACTTCCATCATATCCAAAAGTTAAATTGTTTACACTTATTAAAGACATTGTTCCTCCTTACAAATTACTATTTTCTTTTTACTTTGTTAATTGATAACTTTGTTCTATCATTTCTTTTACTAATGTCTTGTCCACTTTTTCATCTACAATAATTGTATTCCAATGTTCCTTATTCATGTGATATGCAGGTATTATATAATCATAAGTATTTCTTAATATATCAGAATAGTTTGGATCTGTTTTTACATTAAGATATAACTTATTATTGACATTCATAATTAGTGCAAACCACTTTTTATTCTTGCAATGTTTCATTGTAACAGATTCAAAATCATCTGGAAATGGACAATCTTTAAATGTATTTTCTAATGTTAAACAATATTCTATTATTTCTTCTTTATTCATATCTAAGCCCTTATAATAAACTACTAAATTTCTTACTATATTTTTCTATATCTTTTGTGCTTTGACTCATTATAAAATCTGTAACTTTTATTTTAAATCTTTCTACTTCATCATTTGTATAATTCTTATTTTCTACATTTATTCCTGCTTCATTAAATAGTTGTATATCTTTATTGGAAAATTGCATTGTTCATTCCTTCTTTCATTTATTGTTTCATTAAAATTATACCTTTTATACTTGGATGCAATAATTTCACAAAATCTGTAGCATCTTGGTTTGTTCCAACTACACTACCATAATGAATTGGGATTGCTATTTTAGGTTGTATTTCGTTGATTAATTGTGCTGCCTCTTTGAAATCCATTGTATATGTTCCTCCAACTGGAACAAAAGCAACATCACATTTTACTTTTTTATTTTCTTCTGTAATGTCTGTATCTCCTGCAATATAATATCTAATATTATTTATTGTAATAATGTAGCCAACCCAATCGTTTCCTTTTGGATGGAATGTTTTGTTTGTATTATATGCTGGTATTGTTTTAAATTTAATTCCTTTTACCACATATTCTTTGTTTGGCTCTACTGTAATAATTGCATTTTTATTTATGCCTTTTCTTAACAGTTTTGTTAATAATTCTTCTGGTATTATAATAGTTGTATTTTCATTTATAACCTTATCTATATCTTCTTCAGAATAATGGTCATAGTGGTCGTGTGTTATAAAAATAATATCTGCATCATTAAAATTTCTATCTATTTTAAATGGATCTATATAAATTATTTTTTCTTTGTTAATTCTTATACTGCTATGATATAAAACTTCTATATTATCTAACATATATTCCTCCTTGATTTTTTGCATTGTATCATAAAAAAGCAAAAAAATAAATAGTATCAAGCAAAGTTTTATATACCTTACTTGATACTATTTTTATTCATATTTAGGACTACCATACCCCATAACTTGAACATCATCAAAAGAGTACATTCTTTCAGCACATTTGTTACTTGTGTTTCCCTCTATTGTATAAATATTTCTATTCGTAATATCTGTTCTTGTTACAATTCCAACATGGTCGCTTGTCCCATCTTGATTACCATTTTCATCTTTCCAATCGAAAAAAATTATATCTCCAACTATTGGATAATAACTTTCTCCTCTATCGTGCCATTGTTCTTTTTCTTTAAACCATTCTATTCCATTAACACACCCTGCAAATTTAGGAATAATACCTTTATCTATGTAACCACATTCGTTTGCACACCAACTCACAAAACAAGCACACCAATGTACATGTTCTTCAAATCCATACCATTTCCAAAATTTATCTCCTCCCTCATTTCCTATCTGTGCTTTTGCAACTAATACTATTTCACTATTAGGAATTTGTGAGGTATCATAATCTGCATCCCCATCACTATTAAAAATTGCAGCTACAAATCCTCCAATTAAAGCTATTACTAAAATAATTACAACTGCTACCCAACCTCCTGCAACTATTGCAGAAATAATAGCTTTTGTTGCAGCAATTATTGCCTTTACTGTTGCTATTGTTGCTTTCACAGTTACCTTAACTGCTTTTATAGTTAATTGTGCTGTTCTTTTAGCAATCATTATTGCTCTTTTACTTGCTTTAAAACTTTGTTTTGCCACTTTTGCACTATTTTTAGCAACTTGTTCAGATGTTTTTATTCCTTTTTTAGTAAGTTTAGCTCCATTCTTTGCATATTTAATGCTTTTTTGAGTTCCATTCTTTATTGTTCGTTTTTTTACTGCATTTTTAATTTGCTGTGCTTTCTTCTGTTTTATTTTAGATTTAATGTTTGATATTTTTTCTTTACTTTTTATGATATTCTGTTTTGTATTTTCTAATGATTTTTTCCCTATTTCATTACTCTTTGTTGCACCTTTTCTTGATAGATAACTTATATCATTTTGAATATGATTACTTGCATAATTTTCTGCTGAAGTATTTTCTTCTTTTGATGTAAATTCATTTAATCGTTCTTTTGTAGTTACTAAATTGTTTTTAAAGTTTTGTGTTTGTACTACTTTTTTATCTAATTGTTTTATTATACTTTTTTCTTTTAACTTTATATCTGGCATTTATACCACCTCCAGACTTTTATATTTTCTTTGCTATAATTACCATTCTTCCATTCTTTTGTGAATATTCACAAGTAGATAATGTAATTAGCTTATCTACATAATTCACTTTGACATTTGTATTGTAAAACTCATAATTTCGACATTTTTCTACAAATGAATTAAAATCATTTTCATCATAAAACTTTGTATAATTATAATATTTAAAGCCTTTATCAGAATAAGCAACTGTTTTAAATGCAAATACTATTTCATAATCATTTTCAATAGTTTTATTATCTTCTAATGTATAAAACTTAATATATTTGTGGTTCTTATAATAATTATAATTCTTGTAATTATCTAAATTAGAAAACATTGTACTATTCTTCATGTGATGACCATATATAATTAAGTTATCACTTGTTTTCAAATTACAATGCTCTGCTAAATATGGAGTTCCACTACTTGAATAATTTTTATAAACATTTCTATGAAGATAGAAATCTCCATTTTGCATAACAGGATAATTTATATTTGTTCCATCAATTTTAATCCACCCAATTATGTCTGTATTTATTTTTAAAATGCTTTCTAAATTGTAATTTCCAACATTTTTAGATGATAAATTACTTGTTTCATTTTTAAAATTGTCTGTAATTTGATTTTGGTCGATCGTTTTTTCTTCTTCCTGAACTACTTCCTGCAATTCTTCAAATAATTCATTTTCTTTCTTATTTTCTGCAATTTCTTTTATAAAAAAATAACTACTAATAGCTAAAATAACTATTAGTAGTATTAAAACCAAACTATATATTTTATTCATTAAGACTCTCCTGGTTTAGTTGTCATCAGCCTATATAGTTCTGTATTTTTTGGAAATTTATTAACAAAAGGAACTAATGATGAACCTACTTTTATAAGTCCTTCTCCTGCTCCTACATTTGTTATGAAGCTCATCTGTAAATCAGATATATTTAATAATTTTGCAAGTTCAATTCTATCTGTACTTGCTTGATTAAGCATTATTATAAATTCAGAGTTTGCAAGCATAGTTCTAGCAGTATGACTTTGTAATAAATCTTCAACATTTTGTGTTATACCTGTGCAGAAAGCTCCATATTTTCTAACTCGTTTCCAAAGTGTAAATAAGAAATTTGCAGAATATTCATATTGGAATAATAAATATATTTCATCAATGAAAATATAAGTATTTTTTCCTTTTGTTCTATTAGCAGTAATTCTATTCAATATAGAATCTAATACTACTAACATTCCTATTGGTTGTAATTGTTTACCTAATTCTAAAATATCATAGCATATTAAACTATTAGATGTATTTACATTAGTGTTCATAGCAAATGTATTTAAAGAACCATTTGTAAATAATTCTATTGCAAGTGCTATTTCTTTTGCCTCATCTTCTGGTTGTTTCAATAGTTCTTCTCTAAAATCTTGCAGAGTTGGTGGTATTCCTTGATAATTTCCTTGTTGGAATACTCTATAAACATTTGCCGTACATCTATCAATTATTGATTTTTGTTTCGGTCCGAGATTTCCACTACCAATTAGTTGTTCACACAAAGATAATATAAATTCAGATTTTAATATTACTGGATTTGCTCCATCTCCATATTGAGAGTTCATATCCATTGCATTTATGTGATTATTACTTACTGCTGATATTTTAATTACCTCTCCACCTAAAGATTTAACAAGTGGTGCATATTCGGATTCTGGGTCTATTAAAATAATGTCTGCATTTGGATCTCGTAATCTTATTGAAGTTATTTCTTGCTTTCCTGCAAATGATTTACCACTACCAGATACTCCCAAAATGAATGAGTTTCCATTTAAAAGTTGTCTTCTATCTGCAATAATCATATTTTTACTAATAGCATTTTGACCATAAAAAATACCATTCTCGTGCCTAATTTCTTGCACTTTGAATGGCATAAATACTGCTAAACTTTCAGTAGTTAAAGTTCTTACTGCATCTATTTTTCTAACTCCAAACGGTAATACTGTGTTAAGTCCATCTAATTGTTGAAATCTTAATATTCCAAGCTGACATAGATTTTTACTAGCTATTTTTAAAATTGCATCTGTCACACTTTCTAATTTTTCTTTTGATTCTTCTGTTATTACCATTGTAATAACTCCTAAAAACATTCTTTGGTCACGAATAGTCAAGTCATCTAACATTTCTTTTGAGTCATTTCTTTGTTGTTCCATATCATAAGGTATTATTGCAGAAAAATTATTTTGAGCATTCTGTTTTCTCTGCCAGTTTGTAATATTAGTTTCTACACCTAATCTACGATTTTCTGCCTCTTTTACTGCCTCGTCCATTGGTATTGGAATAACATCTATTGATAACATCATATTTTTATTTAAGTCTGTAAGTTCTGTTACCATATCATCATTGATATAACTAGAATATTCCTTTAAGAATAATACTCTCCCATATCTATTTCCCATTTTAAAGTAATCTCTTTCCAATTCTACTGTATCAGGACAAATAAAATCTTTAAAATTATGACCTTTTTTCATTGTTTCGTGTATATCAAACCTAAAAGAAGTTTCTTCTCCTGTTCTATAAAAGTCGTGTGCTATTCTTAATCTTTCTTTTGCATCTAATTCAACACATTTTG
>JAGBDU010000063.1 GCA_017937285.1 Clostridia bacterium | reverse complement strand
GTTCGATTCCCGCTACCCGCTCCATAATGCGCTTTCGCCTGAACTACTTGAAAATATTATAAATACTGGGTTTTGAAGAGAATACAAAATGAATAAAAATATAAGCCGATCGAGATAAAGTCTGCTTATATTTTTTGCTTTTTAATAGTTGTAAGGTAAATCAATCGTTAAAACTATGAAAAATAAAGCATTATAATTGACTTTTACAAGAGTATTCTAATATTTAATTGATCCTACATCAATAAACGAACAAGGAGATATTTTACATTGTGAATAAAAAGTGAAGTTTTGGCAAAAATTTATTAAAATACTTTCAATAAAGTAAAAAAGATGTTATTATAATACAAGCCTAACAAAGGAGGATATTTATGAATAATATTGAAAATACATTAGCAGTAAAACAAAAATATACATTATCAGAAGAATTAATAAGTGCAATTTCACATGGAATAGGTGTATTGTTAGCTATAGCAGGAATGGTGCTTTGTATAGTAAAAGCAGCATCAGAATGCAATGCAGCAGGAGTAGTAAGCTCTTCATTATATGGAAGTTTCATGATTATATTATATTTAATGTCAACACTATATCACAGTTTTAAACCAACAATAAAAGCAAAAAAAGTATTTAGAATTTTTGATCATTGCTGTATATTTTTACTTATTTTTGGAACGTATCTACCATATACATTAGTAACACTAAAAGGTGCACTAGGATGGACTCTATTTGGAATAGTTTTAGGAGCAGCAATATTAGGAATAGTAGTAAATGCAGTAAACTTAGAAAAATTCAAAAAATTATCTATGGTGTGTTACTTAGTTATGGGATGGACTATTATAGGTGCAATAAAACAGGTATATAAAAATATTGACCTAAATGGACTTATTTTATTAGTATTAGGAGGAATTATTTATACAATAGGTGCTGTAATATATGGATTAGGAAAAAAAGTAAAATACATGCATTCTGTATGGCATATATTCGTATTGGCAGGAACTATTTTGCAATTTTTTTCAATTTATTTATATGTTCTCTAAAAACACTTGACAGTTTACAATAATAAATATAAAATATGGTTGTTAGTAAAAATATATTAAATTAAAATAAAAATTATATATATTTAAACTGTACATTGAAAATTAAATAGAAAGAGGTGTTAGATTGTGCAAAATATAATAATCAATATCGCTATCTTTCTAATCTCTGCAATTATTTTTTCATTTGTAGGATATACAATGAGAAAAAGAATTGCTGAATCTAAATTAAGAATAGCTGAAGAAGAAGCAAAAAGAATTATTGATTCTGCTGTAAAAGAAGCTGAAAATAGAAAAAAAGAAGAAATTTTTAAAGCAAAAGAAGAAATAATGAATTCAAGAAAAGAATTAGATGAAGAGATTAAAGAAAGAAGAAGCGAAGTACAATTGCAAGAAAGAAGAATATTGCAAAAAGAAGAAAATTTAGAAAACAAGTTAGAGCAACTAGAGCAAAGAGAGATAAATCTACAGAAAAAAGATAATGAAATTGAATCTAAAAGAACAGAAATTGAAGAAATTATTAAAAAAGAGCAAGAAGAATTACAAAGAATTTCAAAATTATCTGTTGAAGAAGCAAAACAATATTTACTTTCAGAGGTAGAAAAATCAATTGTAACTGAAAAAGCTGAAGTTATAAGAAGATTAGACGAAGAAGCAAAAGAAAAAGCTCAAAAAAATGCTAAAGAAATTATTGGATATGCAATACAAAAATGTGCTGCAGACCACACTTCTGAAACTACTGTATCTATAGTTTCATTACCAAGTGATGATATGAAAGGTAGAATAATAGGTAGAGAAGGAAGAAATATTAGAACATTAGAAACTTTAACTGGAATTGATTTAATTATTGATGACACTCCAGAAGCTGTTGTTATTTCTGGTTTCGATCCACTACGAAGAGAAGTAGCAAAAATAGCACTTGAAAAATTAATTGATGATGGTAGAATCCATCCTGCCAAAATCGAAGAAATGGTTGAAAAAGCCAAAGAAGAAGTATCAGCAATCATCAAAGAAGAAGGTGAAAGAGCTGTTATGGAAACTGGAGTAATTGGTCTCCATCCCGATTTAGTCAAATTAATTGGAAAATTAAAATACAGAACAAGTTATGGTCAAAATGTTTTAAATCATTCAATAGAAGTGTCAAATTTAGCAAGAATTATGGCTGATGAATTAGGATTAGATACTAAAGTTGCCAGAAGAGCAGGATTATTACATGATATTGGAAAAGCCCTAGACCATGATATGGAAGGAACACACGTAGAAATAGGTGTAGAAATTCTTAAAAAATATAAGGAAAATCCAGTAGTAATTAACGCAGTTGAAGCACATCACGAAGATGTTGAACCACAAAGCATAGAAGCAGTTTTAATACAAGCTGCAGATGCTATTTCTGCGTCAAGACCAGGTGCAAGAAGAGAAACTTTAGAAAATTATATAAAACGTTTACAAAACCTAGAAGGAATTGCAGATTCTTTTGATGGTGTAGAAAAATCATTTGCAATACAAGCAGGTAGAGAAATAAGAGTTTTAGTAAAACCAGAAAAAATATCTGATGATCAAATGGTTGTATTATCTAGAGATATTGCAAGAAAAATAGAAGACGAAATGGAATATCCAGGACAAATAAAAGTAAATGTTATAAGAGAATCTAGAGTAGTTGATTTTGCAAAATAAAAAAAGACCCTAAATTGAACTATACTTAAAAAAGTAAAGCTCAATAAAAGGGTCTTTTTTTGATGATTAAAACTAATGATTATGGTAAGCATGATTTTCCATATCCAAAGCAAAGTTTGTCTTCATCAAAAAAAGTGAGTGCAAGCCTAATTACTTCAAAATCATCTTTTGACATCAAATGTGGTCTAAAAAGAACGCAACAAAGTTCAGATTGAACACAACTGCTAAACGCTTTTGATTTATTGACAAAAAAGAAGTTGTTTACGAAATCGTGAAATTCATTTGGTTCAATCATTTCATAGATTGTTGTCGGATAAAGACACCAAACTTCAGAACCACGAAATACGTTAGGATTTAGCATCTCTGAGATAATCTGTGTGGGAAGATAAAAGCATGCTGTACCCATATTAGGTTTACCCCGTGGGGGCATACTTAAATAATCTGTATCCACTATAACTCCTCCTTTTAGGATTTTTATAGGAAAGATTATAGCATACATATACTAGTAAGTAAAGAAAAAAATATATTATTACTATGAGAGCAAGAGGTGTTACTATTCACAGTCATTTTTTATAATATAATCCCTTTTGAACTATATATTTTAATATTTGAATTACAAAATCTAAAGTACTCATTCCTCCTTGTGCAAATATTACACAATTTAAAACTACTAAAATTTTAAAACTTAAAATATCTAAAGCTAAAAAAACGACAAAAAATTACTAAATTCCCCGTAAAAAACAAATAAAATGTTGTAACAATAAGATATTGGTGATATAATGGATAAGTCAATTTAAGGAAAAAAACGGAGGGAATAAAATGATAAATACTAAAAGAACTAAAATAGTATGTACAATAGGACCAGCAACAAAAGATGTAGAAACTTTAAAACAAATGATACTAGCCGGAATGAATGTTGCAAGATTAAACTTTTCACACGGATCATTTGCAGACCAAGAAGTTTATTATAATGCAATAAAACAAGCAAGAAAAGAGCTAGATTTACCAGTAGCAATATTATTAGATACACAAGGACCAGAAATCAGAACAGGAAAATTAGCAGAATCCCCAGTATGTTTAAAAGCAGAAGAAACATTTACATTAGTAGCTGAAGATATAATAGGTGATAACACAAAAGCATCTATAACATATAAAGATTTATATAAAGATGTAGAGCCAGGAACAACAATATTAATAGATGACGGAAAAATAGAATTAGAAGTAGAAAACATTGAAGGTAAAGATATAGTTTGCAAAGTAATGAACGGAGGCGAACTAGGAAATAGAAAAAGTATAAATGTACCAGGCAGACACATAAATTTACCAGCATTAAAAGAAAAAGATATTAATGACTTAATAGCTGGATGTAAATATGATTTTGACTTTATAGCAGCATCATTTATTAGATGTGCAAATGATGTAAAAGCAATTCGTAAAGTTTTAGATGAAAATGGCGGACAAAAAATTAAAATAATATCAAAAATTGAAAGTCAAGAAGGAATCGATAATTTTGATGAAATATTAGAGATTTCAGATGGTATAATGGTTGCTCGTGGAGATATGGGTGTAGAAATTCCAATGGAAGAAGTTCCAGTAGTTCAAAAACAATTAATAAAAAAATGTAATATATCAGGTAAAATTGTAATAACAGCAACACAAATGCTTGACTCAATGACATCAAACCCACGTCCAACAAGAGCTGAAGTAAGTGATGTTGCAAATGCAATATTTGATATAACAGGAGCTGTAATGTTATCTGGAGAAACTGCAATGGGCAAATACCCAGTACAATGTGTTGAAACAATGTCAAAAATAGCTCATGCAACAGAAAAAGAAATAAGTTATGATAGAAGAATTGCAAGTAGAAATATTGATTTTGGAAATATGGATTATGAATTTTATTTAGATCATTCAATTTGTTCAGCGGCTAGACAAATGAAAGCAAAAGCTATATTTGCATATACAGAAGTTGGAAATACACCAAGAAAAATATCAAGTTTATTACCAAGTTGCCCAATTATAGCTGTAACAAAAGATGAAAAAACATACAGACAATTAGCTATAATTGCAGATGTTATACCTTTATTAATAAATGAAGAAGGCGATGCAAAAGAAATAATATCAAAAGGTATAGAAAAAGCAATAAAATTAGGAATAATTGAAAAAGGTGATGTTCTAGCGATTGCAGGAGGAGACACAATACTTGCTAGAAATGATTCTAAAATGAATAGATCAATAGGTGGAGTAATAAATGCATAATAAAAAATATTTTGTTGATAGGGATGAGATAGTTATAGTTTAGTAAACATATAGAGTAGTGTAAAAGGAATTTTTTATAATATAATTCCTTTGAAACGGCTTATATTAAGGCACTTGGACTGTAACAAGAGATAATATAATCAATAAAAAACCTGTAATACAAAATTAATTCTGTATTACAGGTTTTTATTGATTGACAATTCAAACCATAATATTACAATATTACAATAATATTACAACAACATTACAAAAAGATTGCAAAAATATTACAAATATGGTATAATTAACTATACGAGATGGAAGGTGATATTATGGTAATTATATATATATTATATTTATTGCTATTTGTTATAGTAGCTATCAGTGGAATTATTTGTATAAAAATAAAATCAGCAGGAATGAATGTTAAAGATTTTTTACAATTTGTTTTAGCAATAAATGATTTAGAAAATTTATATGTTTTTTCAAAGAACAATAAAAAAATGACAAAAATTGAGCAAACACTATTTTTAAAAGAAGCCGAAAAAATATTTTCTATATTTGAAAAAATACCATCAATACTTTGGGAAGATGAATATGAAAAATATGAAGAGATTTTAGAAACATATAAAGATATAAGGGTTTTAAGATGGGCAGATGCTAATACATAAAATAATATAAAAAAGTACTAAAATATTAAATATTTTAGTGCTTTTTTTATGTAAAAATAAATATAATAAAATTATAAAACTTATAAAAAAGGATGGAATTTTATGAAAATAAGATATTTTGATCATGCAGCAACTACGCCTGTAAGGGAAGAAGTTATAAAAGAAATAATACCGTATTTTGGGGTAGAATATGGTAACCCTTCATCTATATATACTTTAGGAAGGCGTAATAGAAAAATTATTGACGAATCTCGAGAAAAAGTGGCAAAAGCAATTAATGCAAAGAGCAGTGAAATATATTTTACATCTTGCGGAAGTGAAAGTGACAATTTAGCTTTAAAAGGAATAATGTCAGCCAATAAAGAAAAAGGAAAACATTTAATAACAACTAAGATAGAACATCCAGCAATATTAAATACTTGTAAATGGTTAGAAAAAAACGGATATGATGTAACATATTTAAATGTAGATAATAATGGAAAAATAAGTTTATCAGAGCTAAAAAATTCTATTAGATTAGATACTGTGTTAATATCAATTATGTTTGCAAATAATGAAATAGGAACAATACAACCAATTAAAGAAATTGGTCAAATAGCAAAATCGAATGGAATTATATTTCACACTGATGCAGTTCAGGCAATTGGAAATGTAAAAATAGATGTACAGGATTTAAATATAGATGCACTTTCAATGTCTGGCCATAAAATATATGCTCCAAAGGGCATAGGAGCAGTGTATATAAAAAATGGAATTAAGTTTGAAAGAATACAACACGGAGGACATCAAGAAAATAATAAAAGAGCAGGAACTGAAAATGTAGCAGGAATAGTAGGATTAGGAAAAGCAATAGAGCTTATATATAATGATTTTGAAAAATATAATGCAAAGTTAATTAATTTAAGAGATTATTATATTAGTGAAATAGAAAAAAATTTCGAAAATATACATGTAAATGGTGACAGAATAGATAGGTTGCCAGGAAATGCCAATATATCGTTTAAAGGCATTGATGCAGGAGAGCTATTATTAAAGTTAGATTCTTATGGAATTTGTGCTTCAGCTGGATCAGCTTGTACTTCAGGCTCACTAGAGCCATCACATGTATTGTTAGCAATAGGTTTAAAAGAAGATTATGCTCAAGGAGCATTAAGGGTAAGCTTTGGAAAAGATAATAATAAGGAGGATGTGCAATATTTAATAGATTGTATAAAAAAATCAATAAATAATTTAAAAGATGAATAAAAAATATTAATTAATGGAATAATAAAATAAAAAAAAGGTTTAATTTGTATGCTAAAAAAGATTGGAGTAGGAATATTTGTTGGAATTATAAGTGGCTTACTTGCTTCAGGTGGTGGAATGATATTGTTACCAATATACTTATATATGTTTAAACTTAATGAAAAAGAAGCAAGAGCTACAACTATTTTTTCAATGTTAATAATTATAATTGTTACAAGTATAATATATGCAAAATATAAAAATTTTGATGTTATATTAGGAATAAAATGTGCTATTCGGTGGTGTTATAGGTAGCTATTTAGGAACAAAAATATTAAATAAGGTAAATACAAAATCAAAAAGTTTTAAATTAATATTTATTTTATTTTTAATATATTCATCATATCGTATGTTGAGGTAATATATGGAAATAATAGCAGGCATTATCTCAGGAGCAATAGCTTCATGGGGAATGGGAGGAGGAGCATTTTTAATAACAATACTTTCCAACTTTTTTAATATAGATCAACATGTAGCACAAGCAACAAATTTGATCTTTTTTATACCAACAGCATTATGCTCTGTAATAATTAATGCAAAAAATAAAAACATAAAGTATAAGTTAAGCATACAAATAATAATATTTGGAATAATCGGTGCAATAATAGGAGCTTTATTATCTAATAAATTAGAAAAAAATATTTTAAGGAAAATATTTGGAATGATGTTAATAATAATAGCTATGATAGAAATATATAATTTTTATAAAATGTATATAAAAGATAAAAATAGACATAATAAAATTAAACAACAGTAGGAGGGGATAATATGAAATTTTTTAAAGGTGTTTTAGTAGGAAGTATGTTTTGGGCAGGTACTGCTATTATGTATAAAGAAGGTATGTTTAATAAATCAAAAGCATTAAAAAAAGGAAAAAAATTAGCAAAAAGAATAGGAATTTTATAAATATAATAAAAAACCTCTAGATCTGTTCTAGAGGTTTTTTGTTATATTTTAAAAGATAATTATTATTCTTCTGTTTCATTTTCACTTCTATCAAAATATTCATCGCATTCACAATCTATTTTTTCACCCTTTAAGCATTTTCCATGATGTTTACATGTTGTACATATCTTTGAGTGTTTTACCTTATTAGCCCAAATTTCTATCTCATAAAATTTATTAGCACATAAAGGTCCAAAAACAAATTGACCAGCTTTATCTGTAAAAGTATGAGTTACTGGTTTTCTTTCAACTTTTTTTCCATCTTTATCTACTTCGATAAGTTTTACAACAGCGTCTTTTATTGGGTCATCATAACAATCTCTCACAACACCGTAAATTACAGAACGGTTATCTTCTGGAAGATGGATATCAACATCAAATTGTTTTCCAGAAGAAACAAATCCATCTACTCCTATAACTGGACATATATTTTTATCATATTCCATATAAATTACTCCCTTCTAAATAGTTACCATATTATTAACAATATGCTAGAATTTTATTTCTAGTTAATATATAGTATGAAAAAAATGGGAGTTTGTGAAAAATTATGGCGATTAATTGTGCTGAATTGTAGAAATTGTAGGAATTGTTTCTGGTAGTAGAAGAGGAACATCGGTTTTTAATTTTAATTTTTTTCTAGTAAATAAATGAGAAAGTCTATAAAGAAAAGCCCTAAATTTGCTGTAATATTTACTAAAATTAGATAATGTAACAGTATAAACTAAATTATTAAATACTTTTTTGCCATGTCGGTCATATAGAATAAGATAATCTTGAGAGTTTATTAAATTTAGTAAATCCTGCTTCTGATAAGAATTAGGAACAAACTTTCTATACGCTTGTGGACCATAAACATTGTATATTAAATTAAATTTTTTATAAGAATTTTTAAATGTAACATGCGTTTTAAAAACTTTATTAAACATATATTCTTCATATTCTATTTCAGCAATGATGTCACGAACATCACTTTTTATTTCATATTTTAAAATCGAATTCATAAAAAACCTCTTCTTTTGTCATAATTTTAATTAAATTATAACATATAAAAAAATTTTGTAAAGAAGAAAAAGCAACCTTCTTAAACCTATTTTGGATTAATATTTTCTTAAATGGTTATCATATATATAGGTGATTCATATGAATAAATTTAAAAAAATTTTTGTAATATCTATATTATTAATTATATATATTTATATTTGTAATATAACATTACTACCAAGTAATATTATAATTTTCGAAGGAGAAGAGCTTAATTTAAAAACTTTAGCAGGGATAAATATTAAAAGGGCTAACAATAGTAAAGCAGAGATAATTCAAGCATCTTCTAATGTAAAAGAAAATGAAAATATTTACGAAACGGCTGGAACCTTTGAACTAAATTTAAATTTGTTTGGAACCATACCTGTTAAAGAAATAAATGTAAACGTAATACCAAAAACAAAAGTAATTCCTTTAGGAAATTTAATTGGATTAAAGTTATATACATCTGGAGTTTTAGTAGTTGGAATGTCTGAAATAGAAGGAGATAATCATCAAAAATATAAACCATATTTAAACTCAGGAATTGAAGAAGGTGATATGATAGTTGAAATGAACAATAAAAAAATTGAAAATACAGATGAACTAGTAGATGTTGTTAGCAAATCAAAAGGGCAAGAAATTCAAATAAAATATGTAAGAGATAAAGAAGTTATAACAACAAGTATTGCTCCTGTCAAAAATGAATCTAATGAATATAAATTAGGATTATGGGTCAGAGATGCAGCTGCAGGAGTAGGAACTTTAACTTTTTATGAGCCAACAACAGGAAGCTTTGCTGCACTTGGGCATGGAATTGTTGATGTTGATACTGGAGGAATTTTAAATATTGCAAATGGAGAGCTAGTAACAAGTAAATTAATATCAATACAAAAGGGTGAAAAAAATAATCCAGGAGAAATAAAAGGCTCGATTGATTCTGGAGTAACAATTGGAGAAATAGACAAAAATACAAATTTCGGAGTATTTGGTTTTGTTTCAAATAAAGGAAATTTAGACTTAAAAAAATCAAAAGAATATGATGTAGCACTTAGAAGTGAAATAAAAACAGGCGAAGCTGAAATAATTTGTGAATTGGAAGATGGAAAAAAAGAAAAATATAAAATAGAGATAGAAAAAATTTATACAAGCAATAATTATGATAATAAAAGTATGCTTATAAAAATAACAGATGAAAGATTACTAAATAAAACAGGAGGAATAATTCAAGGAATGAGTGGTTCTCCAGTTATACAAAATGGAAAATTTGTGGGAGCTGTAACCAATGTGCTAGTATCAGATCCAACAACTGGTTATGCAATATTCGGAGACTTAATGATAAAACAGATGAGGAATGTTCAATAGTGTGTGTATTAGAGTTATTGATATTTTAGAAATTGAAATTTGAAATAATTAGAAGGCAGGGATACAATCCCTGCCTTTTTGTATTAACTATGATAATAGCAAATACTAAAAACCAAGAAAAATATCCCTGTCTAAAGTGAATAAAATTATTAAATTAACTAATAATAAACTTATTTAGTCATATTGTCTTCAGCTTGTTGTATCATTTTTCTAACCATTTGTCCACCAATTTTACCAGCATCTTTAGCTGATATATCACCATTGTATCCGTCTTTTAAGTTAACACCTACTTCGCTAGCTACTTCATATTTAAATTTGTTTAAAGCATCTTTTGCAGCAGGAACAACTTTCTTATAGTTATTTGAGTTTGCCATTATCTTGTTCACCTCCTGTTGTTTGTAATAAACCTTATTTCTAGAAAAAGCTTTATCACTTTTTCTAACATTATGTTGTGCATATTTAAAAAAAATAAACTGGTAATTTTTTGAAATTTTTGGGGACGGAGAAACGGGGACGGAGAATTGGGGACGGAGATTG
>JAGBDU010000062.1 GCA_017937285.1 Clostridia bacterium | reverse complement strand
TTCAGACTGTTGACAAATAGGTATTATTTTTTACTTATTTGTCTTTTTTTATGAAAATTATAGTTATAAACATAATTTTTTTAATTATAATAGAGTTTTTATACATTTTTCGATATCTTAGAGTATTTTTACCTTTATTCTTATATATGTAAGGCAAATTTCTTTAAATTCATACACGCATAAAGTAGAACCAGCTCCCTAGAAACTCGCTCTTTACTTCTAAAATATGTTTTCCCAAGCCCATGTTTCATTTTGCCATCAGCATAGACTCTTTCTATATGTGTAGATCTTTGCTTATAAATTTCTTTTACATCTACTTGGTAACGATATTCATTTGCTTCTTCCTTATATTTTTCCCATACATGTCTTAATATCTGTTTATATTTCATTTTTGTACATTTATCTTTAAATGGGCAGCAACTACAATCCTTTTCTGACGCTTTGTATATCATATACCCATCTTTGTTTATTGATGTTGGTATTAAATCTTTTTCGTTAGGGCAAATATATATATCGTTGTATTCATCATATACATATTCATATTTTTTAAAATATCCTTGTTTAGTCATCGGTCTTTTATATGGCATACATGGAATGATTTCTAAATCTATTAATGTTTTACAAATATGCGGAGTTATATAAGCAGCATCTCCTGCTAAATACTTAGGTAAGTTATTTTCAAATCTATTAGTAAATTTTTCAAAAGCACCATAAAAAGCAACAGAATCATGCATATTTGAAGGATTTACATCCACTGTTAATATATAGTTATTATTCTCGCATATAACTGTTGAATTATAACCAAACATTTTCTCCTTCTCATTTTTATATAACATACCTGCATCTTTATCTGTATCGCTTACAATTACTTCTTTTGTTCCTATTACTTTTTCTGTTTCTATTTCTTCATTACAATTTATAATTTTTGTTACTTCTTCAATAAACTCTTCATTCGAAATATTTTCTTCCATTAAATCTTTAGTTGCTAGTTCTATTTCTAATTCTTTTTGATATTTCTTTGCTTCTATTGAAACTATCTCTTTATGATTTTTCTTCTTATTTGCATATGCTTTTGTATTAGTAGAATCTATATACACTGCAGTCATATCTAAACAATTATATTCTATTAATAAATCTATTACCTTATCAAAAACAGTTTGCAAAATATCTTTTTCTAATTTACAAAATTTTCTTTTATAATTTTGTGAATAAGTTGAATGATCTGGTACTGCTTCATTTAACTCATATCCTATAAACCATCTATATAGGTTGTTATATTTAAGATTTTCATAAGTTCTTCTTAAACTATCTTCATGAAAAAGGAACTTCAAAATATGAATCTTAAATAAAACAACTGGATCTATGCTTGGTCTTCCCAATGTAGAATATTGTTTTTCTACTTCTTCATATATAAAGTTCCAATCAAAATATTTATCTATAATTCTTAAAAAATGATCTTGTGGAATCATTTCTTCTAGATTTACAATTTCGCTTGTATATTGTCTTTTTGGTCTTATTGTCATTGACATATTCATCACTTGCTTTCCTTATAATCCCATAAATATTATAACATTTTTGCATAAAAAAAGTAAGGTCAGCAAGCTTTAAAAATTGGAATTATAAAGTGACCTTACATATTAAATATACAATATTTTTGTAAAAAAGAAAAGACTGCTTACAAAAATATACTTTGTCAACAGTCTGA
>JAGBDU010000061.1 GCA_017937285.1 Clostridia bacterium | reverse complement strand
TACATGCCGTTTTGGTATGTTTTTTTATTTCTGCAGGAGGGGGTCAAGGGGATCACCCTTGCAAGTTTACCAATAATTTTTTCGTTAGAAAAATATTTTGGTATAACTTGCTACACCAAAAATTTTGTGTTATAATATAGTCGGTCGCTGGAGGTGGTAAAATGAATTGTGAAAAGTTTACAAGAAATCAGTCTGGTAATATATTGGTACATTGTGATAGAAGTGATCCAAATAGGACTTATAAAAATCAAGAAATAGACCATTCAAAAACTTACTTAAATTATAATCTTGCACCAGAACATAAAGGAATGACTGACTATGAATTTATGAAAAAGAGATGTGAAGAATTTAAGGTACTAAAAAGAAAAGATGTTAATTGGCTCGTTTCTTGGGTTATTACTATGCCTACAGATTACAAAGGAAATAAAGCATTGTTTTTTAGAGAAGCATATAACTTTATGGCGAATAGATATGGTAAAGGCAATGTTGTTTCTGCTTATGTACATTTAGACGAAACAAGTCCACATATGCACTTTTGCTTTGTTCCTGTTATATTTGATAAAAAGAAACAAGAATATAAAGTAAATGCAAAACAATGTATAAATAAGGTGGAATTAAAGCAAATACACCCTGAAATGCAAGAATATTTAGAAAACAAACTGCAGACAAAGGTTAATATTTTAAATGGAGCAACTGCAGAAGGAAATAAAACTGTTGAGCAACTGAAAAATGAAGAAAAAATAAAAGAAAAGGCTATAGTTGAACTTATACAAAATCCTACTGAAGAAATAAAGAAATCTGTTATAGAACAAATTCCTGTTGAACAAAAAGAAAATATCATAGAAGAAGAAATTGAAATAATAAAAAATGAATTAAAAAAAGATCCTAAATTTATTCAAATGTGTCAAAATAGAGCAATGTCTGAAAACGAAAAACTAGAAGAACTTGAAATGCAGATAGAAAACTTAAAAGGAAAAAAGAATTATATTGAAGAAAGTATCGCAGAATTAGAACTACACCATAAAAAGCAAAGAAAACAACTTGCTGAAGAATTTGAAAAAGAAAAACAAATAAATAATGCTCGAATAATTGAAATGCAAAATACAACTATTGAACAAGAAAAAGATAAACCTTCTTTTTGGAACAAAATAGCCGATAAAATATTTAATTTTAAAATTGTTGCAACTGTTAGTTTTGTAATGTATCAACTTTCTAACAAAGTTCCTCCAGAAAGAATCTTAAAAAATGTAAAACATTTTAGAAAAAATTATGATAAATATGTAGAAAACCCAGAATTAATACAAAGAGAATTAAAAATAATGGAATATATGGATATTGGTCTAAGTAAAATTGAAGAAAGTGAAAAAATAGATTTAAATAAAGAAAAATCAAGAGATGACTACGATTTAGAATTGTAAAATATAAGTAGGGTAAATAAAATACCCTACTTATAAATCGGAATTTGAAAACCATAAAACGATTTTTTTAATACAATATTGTTGCCACACTTAGGACATTTTCCTACAAGGGGTCCCGAGCGCTTAGTGGGAATTTGTACCCCTTATCGATACAAATTCCCCGTAGGCGCTAGGGACCTCTTTAGCTCCTTGGAAGCTGTCAGTAGTATACCTAATAATTTATCTACATTCCCTTTAGTAACGTGTAACTTTCCAAATTTACAAAAGCGACTCATAGAATTATTTCCTCCCGTTAAATAATAGATAACTATTAAAAATAGACAATACTTGCTCATAAGTAACGGTACTTAAATTGTTTACTTTGGCGTGTTTCATTGCTTGATGAAACTGATTTTTAGTAAACAGTTGACGATATTCTCGATTGACCCATTTTGAAACAAAGTACGTATATAGCTTCCAATATTTATCTGGAACATCTGTGGTATGGCGGGTAAGTTTTATTAAGACACTGTTTACTTTTGGTTTAGGATGAAAGCATTCCGCTGGCAGCTTAAGCAATTGCTGAATCGAGACTTGAGTGTGCAAGAGCAACCCTAGTGTTCGGTGAATATCCAAGGTACGCTTGTAGAATCCTTCTTCAACAATCAGATAGATGTCAGACGCATGGCTTTCAAAAACCACTTTTTTAATAATTTGTGTGCTTAAATGGTAAGGAATACTCCCAACAATTTTATACCTCTGTTTGTTAGGGAATTGAAACTGTAGAATATCTTGGTGAATTAAAGTGACACGAGTATTCAGTTTTAATTTTTCTGACGATAAGTTGAATAGATGACTGTCTAATTCAATAGACGTTACCTGTTTACTTATTTTAGCCAGTTTCGTCGTTAAATGCCCTTTACCTGTTCCAATTTCGTAAACGGTATCGGTTTCTTTTAAATTCAATTGTTTTATTATTTGGTTGAGTACTTTTTCACTCGTTAAAAAGTTTTGAGAATATTTTATATTAAAGTTTTGAGAATATTTTATATTTTTGTTCATGTAATCACTCCTTCTTAATTACAAATTTTTAGCATCTAATTTAACTTCAATTCCTATTATACAAAATTTTAAGATACTGCACTATCAACACACTCTTAAGTTTGCTTC
>JAGBDU010000016.1 GCA_017937285.1 Clostridia bacterium | reverse complement strand
TTTCTATTGTAGAGGAGTTCAAAGGAATATAAATATAAAAAATTATTTAGTGTGAATGGTGACTGGAATAGCAATAGAACTTCTTAGGTATACAGGATATGGAGGAACCCTTGTGTGACCATGGGAGTGCCATGACTGTATACTTAGAAGTTCTTTGCTATGTAAGGAATCCTTCATCACTAAATAATTTTTTATATTTATATTCCTTGGAACGACTTATTTTAATGCACTAAACTGTAACAAAAAAGCACCTATTTTTTTATATAGAATAGGCGTTTTTGCGTTTATTTTATCCGTTATTAGGAAATATACACCATACACTCCCTTATTAAAATGAAGTTATTTTATAATTCCTAATATATGTTTTTGTTTTTGTATATATTCATCTGAAATTTCAAAACATTCTCTTAAATCATTTACAGCCTTTATCCCTACCTCATAATCATCAGAATGAATATATGCTAAAATTTCTTTTGAAGTTACTTTATCTCCTATTTTTTTATTAATAATAATTCCAACTTTATTATTAATTTTATCTTCTTTTTTTAATCTACCTGCACCTAATCCAGATGATATGTAACCTATTTTTTGATTATCCATTGATTTTATATATCCCTCTTTATCAGATACTACAGGAAGAACAAATTTAGCCCTTTCAAATTTTGATGTATCATCTATATAAGATACATCACCTCCTTGATTTTTTACTAACTCTTTAAACTTTTGTAATGCTTTTTTATTGTTTATATTTTCCATTATTAGCTCTTTGTTTTTTTCAATATTATCACCTTTTCCAGCTAGTTTTATCATATAGCTTCCAAGTTCTAATACAATTTCTTTTACATCTTCACTCATTTTTCCATTTAAAGCCTCTACTGCTTCTATAACTTCTAAAGCATTTCCTATTGAATATCCAATTGGCTCATTCATATTTGTTAATATGCATACAGTTTCTTTTTTAGCTAAATTACCAATCCCAATCATTGTTTTTGATAATTCTGTAGCATCTTCGATATTTTTCATAAAAGCACCACTACCAACTGTAACTTCTAATACAATTTTTTCGGCTCCAGCAGCTATTTTTTTACTCATAATACTTGATGCAATAAGAGGTATGCTCTCAACACAAGAAATTGTATCTCTTAACGCATATATTTTTTTATCTGCTGGTGCTAAATTTAATGTTTGCCCCATCAAACTTATTCCTATATTCTTTACATTATTAATAAATTTTTCTATATCTATATTCGTATCATATCCTGGTATTGATTCTAATTTATCTACAGTCCCCCCTGTAAAACCTAATCCTCTCCCAGACATTTTTGCAGCAGGTATTCCTAAAGAAGCTATAATTGGCATTAATATTAATGTTATTTTATCACCAATTCCACCTGTGCTATGTTTATCTATAACCATTCCCAATTCAGATAAATCTAATATTTCTCCAGAATTTGCCATAGCCAATGTAAAATCAGTTATTTCTTCATAATTCATTCCATTAATATATATTGCCATTATAAGGGCTGCAGCTTGATAATCTGTAATATTTCCTTTTGTATAATTTTTTATGAAATAATTAATTTCTTCTTTTGTTAATATTTTATTATCTCTTTTTTTGGCAATAATTTCTAATATGTTCATTCGTATCTCTCCTCGTATAAAAATATTATATAACACTACTTATGCTGTTATAACAACCAAATAACGGATAATATTTAGTATGTTACACCACCACTAATTTTAAGAGCGTTTACATACTACATAAACGCTTAAACCCTAAAAACATAACTTTTACGCTATAAAAAATCAGCATGTCAATAATTCTTAAACAATATTTTTTACAAAACTAAGCCTATGTAATGGGCAAAGTCCATTTTCTTTTATAGCTGAAATATGAGCCGCAGTTCCATAACCCTTATGTTTTGCAAATCCATATTGTGGATATATTTCATCCCACTGTCTCATTATTCTATCCCTCGTAACTTTTGCAATTATTGAAGCTGCAGCTATTGAATAACTTTTAGCATCACCTTTTACTATTGACCTATATTGAATTCCACATGTATCAATATTAGTTAAAGCATCAACTAATATAACATCTGGTTTCACTTTTAAAGTTCTAACAGCTTCTGTAAGTCCAGCTTTAGTTGCATTTAATATATTAATTCTATCAATTTCATTTTGGTCAACAATTCCCACGCTATAACTTATCGCTTCATCAATTATCAAATCATATAACTTTTCTCTCTTTTTTTCAGATACTTTTTTAGAATCATTTACTCCCTCAATCATAGAATCCTTTGGCATTATTACTGCTGCAATAACAACAGGACCTGCCAATGGTCCACGACCTGCCTCATCAATTCCACAAATATATTCGTATCCTTCATTAAATACAGATTCATCTATTTTTTTAATTTCATTTAATCTTAGTAGCTCTTTTTCTTTCATTTGTTATTCTCCTATTCTATTATATAATATCCATTTTTTAGTTGGTTCTTTTGTCATTATATCAGATAATTTATATTTAATGCTATCATTCACATTTATTCCTTTTATATATATAACCTCTGCATCATTATAGTTTACAATATAAACATTATCTTCAATATTTTTTAATTCACCATATATCGACATCTTTTCAAAATCTTCTTTATTTAATAGATAATAAGTTTCGAATTTACTTTCTTCTACACCGAGATTTTGCATAAACTCTCTTATTTCTCTATTATCCAAATTTGATATTTTAGTACCTATATAAACATCTTCATTTTTACTTACTTCTGCTTCACCTTTTAATAACTTTATTTTACCTTGAATTACAAGCATATTAGTTTTTATATCATAATTTTCTTTATCATACATTACTTTTTTAAAATATTTAACTCCAAAAACTAAAATAATAATTATTAATATAAAAACTATTAAAAGTTTAAACATTTTACTTTTATAATTTTTCATAATAAAAAATTCTATCATATCTCCTTTATTTTTTTGTTATTATACAATATATTTTTTATACATACAATATAAAAAACTTTTTTAAAATCAAAAAATACTAACTAAAGTAAAATCGTAAAATAAAAACATTTTTTTCACATTTTTTTCACAAAACTCTTGTATCATATATATGAAATAAGTTATTATGTTTATGATAATTATTAATAATAAAATAATTTAAAAGACATTTTATGTCTAGAAAGGATGAAATTTTATGGATAACAATAATAATTCATTTAAAGCTGTAAAAACAGAAAAAAATTCTTATTCAATTCCCAAGGGCAAAGTAGGCTTTATGAGAGGATTTTTCGTGCCGTTCGTAGCAGGTGCATTAGGCTCTTTAATTTTAATTGGTACTTGTTTAACTATTCCTTCTATTAAAGATACTGTTTTAGATAAACTATTTGAAAATATTACAAACGAATCTGATGAATCTAATGAAAGCACAAATAATTCACTTAATATTGAACAAATTTTATCTACATCATCTGGAAAATCTATTTCTATAGAAGATTATTCAAAAACAAGTGTTGCAGTTGCAAACAAGGTTTTACCATCTGTAGTAGGAATAAAAGTAACATATTCAGTAAACTCTCCATACTATTCTTATTATGGAATGTCTGGCTCAACAGCTACAGCAACAGGATCTGGAGTTGTTATAACAGATGATGGCTATATATTAACAAACAATCATGTTGTGTCATCTTCTTCAAATTCTGCTTATTATCAAGTAAGCAAAGCTACAAAAATAACAGTTACATTATACAATGATTCAACTGAATATGAAGCTACTATTGTTGGATCTGATGAGCAAACCGATCTTGCAGTTTTAAAAATAGAAAAAACAGGTTTAACAGCTGCTGAATTAGGTAATTCAGATAATGTTCAAGTTGGAGAATTTGCAATGGCAATTGGTAACCCTCTAAGTATGGAAAGCACTGTTACTACAGGTATTATAAGTGCTAAAGACAGAAAGATAACATCTGATAATGTTACTTATAAAGTAATTCAAACAGATGCTGCAATAAATTCTGGTAATAGTGGTGGAGCTCTTATTAATGCTGAAGGTAAAGTTATCGGAATAAATACTTTAAAACTTTCTGGCTCTGGTATCGAGGGTATTGGTTTTGCAATTCCAATTAATGATACAATAAGCGTATATCAACAACTAATAACAAATGGAAAAGTAGCAAGACCATATATTGGAATGGCTGGTAGAGATATTAATGAAACTACAGCAAAACAAAATAATTTACCTAGAGAGGGAATTTATGTGGTTTCTGTTGAAGAATTTTCTGCTGCTGAAAAAGCTGGCATTCAACCTGGAGATTTAATTATATCTTTTGATGGTGAAGAAGTAAAAACTATGGATAAATTAAACGAATTGAAAAATAAACATAAAATTGGTGATGAAGTAAAAATAAAATTAATCAGAAATGGTGAAGAAAAAGAAATCTCTTTAACATTAGGTGAAAATAAACCTGCAAATCAACAATAAAAAAAGGATGGAGGATTTTGCAATTAAATTCTCCATCTTCTTTTTGTTCAATTAAAATTACAGCTAAGTGGTCTTAAGATAAGCCTTTCAAAGGAATATAAATATAAAAAATTATTTATATTTATATTCCTTTGAACTCCTCTATAATAGAAAATTTAACGACTTACTGTACTATAGTCCAAAACTCACACCAAGCGCATTATTAATTTTTAACATAACTTTTTCATCATCAACATGACCAATTTTTTCTTTTAATCTACTTTTATCTATTGTTCTTATTTGTTCTGTTAGTACTATTGAATCTGCTTTTAATCCATTTTCTTTAGAATTTATTTCAATATGTGTTGGCAATTTATTTTTACCTCTTTGGGAAGTTATTGCTGCCGCTATAACTGTTGGACTATGCATATTCCCTATATCGTTTTGTATTATTATTACAGGTCTAATTCCCCCTTGTTCAGATCCTACCACAGGACTTAAATCTGCATAAAACATATCTCCTCTTTTAACTACCATATAATTCACTCCCAATATTTCAATATTAAAGTGCCCATATATTTCTATTCGTATATAAGATAGATATTAGATAAAATTAATTTTTATTCAACTCTATCTCTTTATATAATATGTAAATTACATCTTTTTTGTTATCATCTTGTACTATCATTTTTTTAGGTTTACCTGTTCCCTTTTCTAAATATAATTTTCTATTTGCCATATACTTATTACTAATTAAATTAAGTTCCATCACTATATATTCATTTTCCTCATACACATTTAAATTTTCCGGATTTTTTTTACAATTATCTATAAAAGAATTTAACCACATAACATTATTTGATAAATACGGATAATTATTATATATTTTACTTAAATTTAATTTTGAATTATTGATTTCAATATTACCATCTTTATAAATTATTTCTATTCCTTTTATATTTTCGGGTTTTATAACAGTTTGTTTTTCTATATTTCCAGAAATATATTCTTGTTTTAATATATATTTATTAGTATTTTTGTTACTATTAATGGTTACTTCAAGCTCTGCAGTATACGAATTAATATTTAAAATATATTCTTTAACTTCATTAGCACTTTTATTACTTTTATTATTTCCTAAATTGATTTTTTTATAATTGATTTTTATTAAAATTATAATAATGATAAAAATTATTGCTATTACACTAATAAAAATTATTTTTTTCTTCACAATACACTCCTTCCTATTTTTAAAATTACAACATTCTCCTCGGTCTATGAAAAATGCTTCAATTTTTTTCGAAAATTGGAAATCATAACTCTATATTTTTCCTCATAAAAAAAAGAATAGATAAAATCTATTCTTTTAATTTATATTCATATCATATTAAAGTATTCAGTTAAAATTTTTACTAAATCCTCTTTATCTGTAATTTGGTTAACTTTATCTCTCATCTTACTTGCATCTTTAGTATTTTTAATATACCAACTAATATGCTTTCGCATTTCCATTATAGCAACACGTTCTCCTTTATCCTCAATTGCTAAATTTAAATGTTCTAAAATTAAGTTCAGCTTTTCTGCATTGGATATAAAAAATTCTTGTCTTTGCATGCCACAAATAATTTCTTTAAAAATCCAAGGATTTCCTAACGATGCTCTTCCAATCATTATTCCATCTACACCTGTTATTTCAAACATTTTGTTTGCATCTTCATAGTTTTTTACGTCACCATTCCCTATTACAGGAATTTTTACATTTTCTTTTACCTTTTTTATAATATCCCAATCTGCTTTTCCAGCATAAAATTCTGATCTTGTTCTACCATGAATAGTTATTGCAGAAGCTCCAGATTCTTCAGCTATTTTTGCCATTTCTACTGCAACTATATTATCATTGTCCCATCCTTTTCTAAATTTAACCGTTACAGGAACAGATGAACTTTTTACAACCTCTTTTATAATTTCTTTTGCTTTTAGTAAATCTAATAATAATTTACTTCCATCTCCATTTTTTACAACTTTAGGAGCTGGGCATCCCATATTTATATCAATAATATCTGCATATTTTGAAACATATTCTGATGCATATTTCATAGACTCTATATCACTACCAAATATCTGTACCGCAATTGGTCTTTTTTCGCCAGATGTGTTTAATAATTGTTTAGTTTTAGAATCATTATGAAATAAACCTTTACTACTTATCATCTCAGTATACACTAATCCTGGATTAAATTTTTCACAAATAATTCTAAAAGCTCTATCTGTAATTCCTGCCATAGGAGCCAATATTATATTATTATTCAATTTAACATTTCCTATATTTAATTCTTTTATAAACATATAATTTCCTCTATCAATATTATTATTAACTATTCTACAAACATTACTTTATTTCTTCTTCCACTAATATTTAATAACAATCCTATCAAAATACAATTTGTAAGTAATGAACTTCCTCCATAACTTACAAAAGGTAATGGAACCCCTGTAATAGGCAGTAATCCCATTGTCATTCCAATATTTTCTATCATATGAAATAAAAATATTCCTGCTATTCCAGATGCAATATATGAGCCAAGGTCATCTTTAGCCGTTTTTGCTATTTGCAAAGACTTCGTTATTAAAATAATATATAATATAATAACTACAGCAGCAATTACAAATCCCATTTCTTCCCCTATAGCAGAATATATAAAATCTGTTGTTTGAGGATATAAATAGCCAAGTTGTGTTTGGCTACCATTTTTTATTCCCATACCTAGTAATTTACCTGATCCAATTGCTAGCTTTGATTGTAATACATTATACCCAGCTCCTCTTGGATCTAAATTTGGATTTAAAAACACGTCAATTCTGGTTTTAGCATGATTTGGTAATATAAAAAAATATAACAGTGGTAATGCAATCATTACTAACAATACAGCAGTAATTATATATTTTTTATTTACACCTGATGTAACTAAAATAATTGCTGTAGCTGTGCAAAATGCAATTGCAGTTCCATAGTCTGGTTGTTTAATAATTAATAATACAGGAATTATAACTACAATTAAACATTTTAGTAATTGTATGGGTCTACTTATTTGCTCTTTTCCATTTTTTTGTACTTTTACAATAGCCAATGAAAAACTTAATATTACACATATTTTTGCAAATTCTGAAGGTTGGAATGATATAGCACCAATATTATACCAACTAGTTGCCCCATTAATTGGATTAGTAAATAATACACCTATTAATAAAAAGAGCATAATTACGTATAATATTGGCGATATTTTTGAAATAATATTATAATCTACTGAAATTATTGCTATAGTTATTGGTATACTTATAAAAAACCATAATAACTGTTTTTTTAAATCAGTATATTCAGAATTTCCAGTAACAGAATATAACTCAAGACATCCTATTATAGTTAATATAACCACACAGATTAATACTGTCCATTCCATATTTTTAAGTATTTTATTTTTCATAATACCTAACCTCATTTTTTAGAAGTAGTTGTTTTAGTTGTAGTTGCTTTTTTTACGGTATTTGAAGTTGAAACCTTTTTTCTTGTATTTTTTGTTTCAGGTTTTATTTCTTTTTTTACAACAGACTTTTTTGTTGTAGCCTTTTTTTCACCTTCTGGCGTAGCTTTTTTTTCAATTTTTTTAACTTCTTTTACCTCTTTTACTTCTTTTTTTATTTTATCACTTTCCTCATTTTTATTTTGTTTTAGTTTATTATTTTTAGATTCTTCTGTAGTTGTATGTTTCTCAGTATCATTTTTTCCAAAATTTTCAATTTCATTCTTTTTATTATTAATTTTTTTATTTTCTGTTCTTTTTTCGCTTTTTATGCTAACAATAGGAATATTAGCATATAGCGCTGGTGCACCATTTGTTCCATCCTCATTTATTTTATTTGTCAATCTAACATCTATTTCAGATTCATCTATTTCGATATATTTTTTTATTACATCTATTATTTCTTGCTTCATCAAATCTAAAAAATCAACAGATACATTTGCTCTATCTTGTAATAAAACTAAATGTAATCTTTCTTTGGCGGCATCTTTTGAATTTGATTCTTCTTCCTCTTTTTTACCTATTTTTTTAAAAAATCCTCTTATAGTTTCTAACATTTTATCCTCCACTTTTGTACTATTTTTTTCTAAAAACATTTAATATTTTAGAAACAAAACCTTCATTCCTTCCTGGAATAGTAATTTCTACATTTTCGCCCAATATTCTTTGTGCAATTTCCATATAACCTCTTCCAGAAGGAGATTTTTTATTTGAAACAGTTGGCTCTCCTTTATTAGTTTGAGTTATTATATATTCATCATCTGGAATTACTCCTATTAAATCTATAGATAATAATTCAACAATATCTTCAATATCCATCATTTCGCCTTTTCTAATCATGTTTGGTCTAATTCTATTAATAATCAACTCAGGATTTTTAATTTTTGATGAATCTAATAATCCAATAATTCTATCAGCATCTCTTATTGCAGAAATTTCAGCTGTTGTTACAACTAATGCTCTATCTGCTCCTGCTATTGCATTTTTAAAGCCTTGCTCTATTCCTGCTGGGCAATCTATTAAAATATAATCAAATTCTGCTTTTAATTTACTTGTTAGCTCTATCATTTGTTCTTCGTTTATAGCACTTTTATCTCTTGTTTGTGCAGCTGGTAATAAAAATAGTTCATTAAATCGTTTATCTTTTATTAAAGCTTGTCTTAATTTACATTTTCCTTCTACTACATCAACAATATCATAAACAATTCTATTTTCAAGACCCATAACAACATCTAAATTTCTTAATCCGATATCTGTATCAACTAAAGCAACTTTTTTACCAGTTAAAGCTAAAGCAGATCCTAAATTAGCAGTTGTTGTTGTTTTACCTACGCCACCTTTTCCTGATGTTACAACTATAACTTCTCCCATAAATTTCTTTCCCCCTTATGCTGTTTAATAGCCAAGACATTTGTAGACGCAAAATTTATATAATATTTTCGCTATACTTTTTTCGTTCACATAAAAAAAGTTAAAATACTTTTGATATCATATATGATTTTAGTGGAAAAGTCAATTCATTTTGCTTATTTTGTGCTATAAATATTACAGTTTAGTATATTAAAATTATCCGTTCAAAGGAATGTAAATATAAAAAATTATTTACATTCCTTTGAACTCCTCTACAATAGAAAATTTATCTACTTACTAAAAATGCCACAAATCGTCCACTTGGTCAAAATTATTTTATTTTCTTGACATCGCTCATCTTAAGGAATATACTTAAACATATTAAAGTTCAAGGAGGTAACATTTTTATGAACGATTTAATTGAAATCAGATGGCATGGACGTGGTGGTCAAGGTGCAAAAACAGCTTGCTTACTACTTGCAGATGCAGCTTTTAACACCGGAAAATACATTCAAGGTTTTCCAGAATACGGTCCAGAAAGAATGGGAGCACCTATTACAGCGTACAACCGTATAAGTAACACACCAATAACAATACACAGTAACATTTATAATCCAGATTTTGTTGTTGTTGTAGATGATACATTATTAGATAGTGTAGATGTAACAGCAGGATTAAAAGAATCTGGAGCAATTGTTATTAATACAACAAAAGATATAGATATTTTAAAGGATAAATTAAATGGATATAAAGGCAGTATTTATACTATAGATGCACGATCAATTTCCATAGAAACTCTTGGAAAGTATTTTCCAAATACACCTATGCTTGCAGCTATTGTAAAAGTTAGTGAAGTTATGTCTGATGAAGATTTCTTAAAAGATATGGAAGGTTCATTTAAACATAAATTTGCAAAAAAGCCAGAAGTTATTGATGGAAATATGAAGGCTTTAAGATTAACATTAGAACAGATTAGAAAAGTTCAATAAGAATTTAGAAAAATTCTTAAATAAAAAAATTACAAAAAACTTATAATAGAAACAAATTTAACGGAATATGAGACTGTCCCTTTTTCCCAAAAATGGGAAAAGAGAACCGTCCCCTTTTCCCAAAGAAAGGAATGATAAAAAATGGCTGAAAATATTAACAAAAATACACCAGCAAGTGAACTAACTATTGGTGGAAATATTTACACAGCTGGTAACGCAAAAGAATTTAAAACTGGTGACTGGCGTTCTATAAAGCCTGTATATATTACTGAAAAATGCAAACAATGTGGCTTATGTTTTCCTGTTTGCCCAGATGATGCAATTCCAGTTAATAGCGAAGGAAAAAGAGAAGATTATAATTACGATTATTGTAAAGGATGTGGAGTATGTGCAAAAGTATGTCCATTTGCAGCAATCGAAATGAGAGAGGAAGGTGAAGAATAATGGGTATTAGAGAACGTTTAAGTGGAAATGAAGCTGTTGCAGTTGCAATGAGACAAATAAATCCTGATGTCGTAGCAGCCTTCCCTATCACACCATCAACAGAAATCCCTCAATATTTTTCAACATTTGTAAGTAATGGAACTGTTGATACAGAATTTGTTGCTGTTGAAAGCGAACATAGTGCAATGACAGCATGTATAGGTGCTGAAGCAGCTGGTGCTAGAGCTATGACTGCAACATCTGCAAATGGTTTATCACTTATGTGGGAAATGATTTATATTGCATCAAGCTTACGTTTACCAATAGTTATGTCACTTGTAAACCGTGCAGTATCTGGACCATTAAATATACACAATGATCATTCAGATGCAATGGGTGTTCGTGACGCTGGTTGGATAATGTTATTTAGCGAAAACAACCAAGAAGCTTATGACAATATGATAATGGCTCACAGAATTGCAGAGCACAAAGATGTACAATTACCTATTATGATATGCCAAGATGGATTTATAACATCACACTCAATCGAAAATATTGAATTAATAGAAGATGAAAAAGTAAAAGAATTTGTTGGAACTTATAAACCAGAGCACTATCTATTAAATAAAAAAGAGCCAATGGCAATTGGTCCACTAGATTTACAAGCATTTCTTTTCGAACATAAATATCAACAAGCAGAAGCTATGAGAAATGCAAAAAAAGTAATAGCTGATGTTTCAGCAGATTTTGAAAAAATGACAGGTAGAAAATATTCTTTCTTTGAAGAATACAAAATGGATGATGCAGAATATGTAGTAGTTTGTATGAACTCAACGGCAGGAACAGCTAAATTTACAGTTGATAAATTAAGAGCTGAAGGTGTAAAAGCAGGATTACTAAAAGTTCGTATGTTCAGACCATTCCCTGCTGAAGAAATTGCAAATGCTTTATCTAAAGAAAATATAAAATCAATTGCAGTATTAGATAAATCAGAATCATTAAATGCTGCTGGTGGTGCATTATTTGAAGATATAACATCTGCTATGTATACCAATAAAAAATCAGTTCCAGTTGTAAACTATGTTTACGGAATTGGTGGTAGAGATACAACATCAGATCAAATAGAATCTGTATTTGCAGATTTACAAAAAATTAATAAAGATGATAAAGTAGAAAATCCTTATAGATATTTAGGATTAAGAAAGGAGTAATTTAAAATGGCATATAACTTAAAAGAAGTAATTACTACAAAACCATCTAGATTTACAGCAGGGCACAGAATGTGTGCTGGATGTGGAGCTCCTGCTACAGCAAGAATGATTTTACGTGCATTAAAGCCAGAAGATCATGCTGTTATTTCTTGTGCTACAGGATGTATGGAAGTTTCTACATTTATGTATCCATATACATCATGGACAGATTCTTTTATTCACACAGCTTTTGAATGTGCTGCTGCAAATGCTTCAGGTGCAGAAGCTGCATACAAATCACTTAAAAGACAAGGAAAATTACCAGAAGACTTCACTACAAAATTTATAACATTTGGTGGAGATGGTGGAACATATGATATAGGAATTCAAAGCTTATCAGGTGCAATGGAAAGAGGTCATGATATGACTTATGTTTGCTATGATAATGGTGCATACATGAATACAGGTATACAACGTTCATCAGCAACACCAAAATTTGCAGATACAACAACAACTCCAGCAGGAACAGTAGTCCCTGGAAAAATGCAATCAAGAAAAGATTTAACAAAAATAATGGTTGGTCATCACCTACCTTATGTTGCTCAAACAGTTGCATTAACTAATTTTAAAGATTTATATGAAAAAGCTGAAAAAGCAATATACACAGAAGGTCCAACATTCTTAAATGTTATGGCACCTTGCCCACGTGGATGGGGATATAAAACAGAAGATTTAATGCAAATTAATAAACTTGCAGTTGAAACATGCTACTGGCCTTTATATGAAGTTATTGATGGTAGATATGTTA
This sequence comes from Clostridia bacterium, assembly GCA_017937285.1. GTDB lineage: Bacteria > Bacillota > Clostridia > TANB77 > CAG-508 > CAG-492. Next base: position 27,944 of record JAGBDU010000016.1, on the reverse strand, counting down.
TTAACTACAAACCTAAAAATAAATTACCTATTGAAGAGTTCTTAAAACCTCAAAGAAGATTTAAACATATGTTTAAACCTGGAAATGAGTGGATGATTAAAGAATTCCAAGAAGAAGTTGATAAAAGATGGCAAGAGCTTCTTGATTTGGAGGAGATAACAAATAGGGAAACTGAATAATTCAATTTGGGGACGGAGCAAAAAAATAAAGTTGTCATATTTTTAAATTTATGACAACTTTATTTTTTTGCTCCGTCCCCAAATCATTTTTCTAACATATCTTTTGTTTTTATTATTACACAAATAACTATTCCAGCAATTACCAAACTAATTACATAAATTAAAATAGTATCACCTGTTTTTATATTTGAAATTATATCTTTATTATTATTTATTATAGGTTTTTGTTCTGTATTTTCAACAGGCTTATTCTCAGGATTTTGCATAGGTTTGTCATCTGGCTTATTTTCTGGTTTTTGTTCTGTTTTCTTAATCTCTATTTCAACCTTTGCACTGTCTTCGTTATCTAATAATGTTGTTTCATAAAAATTTGGTACATTATCAGTTTTTGTTATTTTTGCAATATTATTTTTTTCTCCTTTGTTTTCTTCTTCTGGTTTACATTTTAGTGTAACCATATATTCTTTTGTTTCTTGTGGTTTTATTTCTTCTGTTTGTAATACATAATGATTCTCTTGTAATGTCCAATCTTTTGAGCTTTTTTCAGCTACAAGTTCAAGTCCTTCTGGTACATGTTCTTCTATTAAAGCTCTACCTTCAACTTTTTCAGTATTTGTTACTTTTAGTTTATAAACTATTTCTATAGTTGTACTACTTAAATTCTTATCATCTATTTTTACTTTTACTAATTTATTATTTTCTACTTTTACTATTTCTTCGTTTCCATTTAATAATACTTTTTCAATTTCTTTTTCGATTTTCATATTAAAAGTTAATTTTTTATAATAATATTTTACAATTATATCTTCTTTAGTCATTGAACCTGTGCTATTTTGTGGATATTTTTCTTTTACTAACTCGTAGTAATTTATATCTTTAGGCTCTGTTTGGTATTTATCGTAAACATTACCATTTTTAATATCCTCATCACTTAAAGATTTTTCTGTACCATCTTCTAAATACTTAACAATTACTTTTGCTGGTATCTTTTCAAATTCTACAACAATAATGTAATCATTTTGTACATCAACTAAATAGCTATCATTTTCACCTAATACTACTGAACCATCTTCTTTTATAAAATTTTTAATATCTATTTCTTCATCTACAACTTCTTCTTTTTCATTTATTACAACTATTTTTTGTTTAATTATACTTTTAATTTGATATCCATCATCTGGTTTAATTTCTATAATTTCTTTTGAATTTCCTCTTGATAATATAGTTTCAAATGTTAACTCAATTTTATTGCCTTGGTCATCTATTTTATCATTTCCTTGTTCATCTTTTTCATATTTTTTAGAAATTGAACCACCATCAACTTGTTTTGTTATTTTGGCACCAGTTTCTGAATCTATTACTTTTTCTTCATGTGGTTTTACTTTTGTTATAACATCATATTGTTTTTCATAATAATACCATACTTCTAATGTTTTATCTTGAACATATGTTGCTGTTTTAGTATTTTCATCTTTACCTACAACTATAATGTTTTCATCATCATTTGATGGTCCATTTACAGAAATAAATTTATTATATTCATTTCTATTTGTTACTACTTCTTCTCCTGCTTTACCAGGTATTGTAGCACTTTCAATTTCAATTTCTTCTTTCTTTTCATTTGTTTCTATGTGTCTTACAATTATTCCAGATGGTGCTTTTTTATACCAATAAATTATTGTAATTGTATCAGCATACATGTTTCCATTTGCAAATAATTTTTCATCTGTATTGATGCCATCATAATTAGTTATGCTTTCTTTATTTTCATTTGTTATCGCAACATCAGCAAAAATATAATTTTTTATTATTTTTCTTGATGTTTCAAATTTATCATTTTCGTACCCTTGTATTTCTTCATATTCTTTACCTTCATCTGTTGTATATAATACTTTTTCTGTTTCTTCCTCTAAATATTTGACAATTACATTTGTCTTTTTGCGGAATTCAACTTCAATATGTTTATTTTCTTGTACATTTGCAAAGAATCCTTCTGGTAATGTTAATTTTCCATTTTCATCCACCATACTTAAGAAATCAAAATCAATATCATTTATTGTAACTTTTACTATTTCATAACCTTCATCTGGAATCATTTCAATAACTTTTGTACTATTTCTATTTTTTAGTATTAATTCATGTGGATTTATATCTTCATCTGTTATACTTCCACCTTTAATATTTGCTAAAACATTTCCATTTGAATATTTTTCACTATGCTCTATTACATTAGTTGTAACTTTATATTGTCTTTGATAATAGTATATTTTTTCTTGTACTTCTTTTGTAATTGTTCCTGTTCTGTTTAGTGGTTCTTGCATTAATACATAATTTTCAACTTTAACAGGTGATGTTTCCACTTTTTGTCCTATTAAGCCAGACATTATTTGATCTTCATAAATTTTATTTGTTGTATTTTCTTCATAATGATGTACAATTAATCTTCCTTCGTCTGGTTCAAACACTACAATTATTTCTTTATTTTCATTCATATTTTGGAACTTACTTAGTATTATGCTATTTTCAGCATAATTATTTACACTTACTTCAGCATTTTCTGTAACATTTTCTCCATAAAGTATACTTTCGGTATTTTGACCATTTTCGTTTGTACTTACAAGTCTAATTTGCTTAATTCTATAACCTTTATCTGGTGTAATTATAATATCTTCAACACTTGATTTTCCATGTTCAACAACCTCATATGGTGCTTGTCCTTCTCCAGAAATACTTCCACCTTTTTCTTGTCTTCCTTCTGGAATTTCAACTCTTGTTATAATATTATACTTTTTAATTTTATAATAATAAGTTACCACTTCGTTTTTAGTTATATCTTTTTCTTCATCGCCAACTACTCCGACAAGTTCGTATGATTGTAACACCTCTTCTGATGCATTTGTTTTATAATGATCTCCTTCTTGATAATAATAGTGTTCATCTTCTGCATACTTGTATTCTCCTTGTTCATCGTTTCCTAAATAAACTTTATCTTCTGTTCCTTCTATGTAATGATGTACTATTAGCTCTAGTGATTTTCTGTTGTAATAGTAATATACATTTTGAACTTCTTCTGTATAATTTCCACTTGCATTTTCAGGTATTACATATTCCCCTTGTTCATCTTTTAGTAATATATATCCTTCAATCTTCATATTTGGTGAAGTATTATATTCTTCTGGTACTTTACCTTCTAATACTTCGTTTGGAGCAAGTACTACTGGTTCGTTTTCATATTCTTCACCTGTACCTTCCAAGTAATGATGAACTATAACTTTTGATAATTTTTGGTTTGTTATAGTAATTTCTACTGGTACTGTTTCATTTGCATCTGTTATTTCAAATTCTTGCTCATCTTCAATAGCATAGCCTTCTAATGTTTGTACCTCTATTAATCTATATTTTCCTAGTTTTAGTTTTAATTTAATTTGTCCGTTTTCATCTGTTGTTACTACATATTTTTCTTGTCCATCTATTTCTTCTTTCTTTCCAACATTTGTTCCAATATTATCTTTTGCATAATTACCATCTTCATCTAATATTACAAATTTTACTCCAGGCATTACTTCATCTTTATTTTTATCTTTCTTAGTTATAATTAAATTATAGCTTTCATCTGTACTTTCTTTTGTATTTTCAAAAGTAATTTCACTAATTTCTGTTGCATTTAATATGCTTACTTGTTGAGTTGTACTGTTTAATTCATAACCTAATGGTGCCTTTGTTTCAGTTATATTATATATTCCAGTTGGTACTTTAATTTGAGCAAAACCTTCTTCTGTTGTTTCTGCTTCTGTACTATATTTTAAATCCATATTATGAATATAAAATCTATCTTGATCTGTATTAACATCTCCATCTTTTCTATATCCAATATGTAGATAGTATTTTTTTCCACCTTTTAGTGTAACTGTTCCAATTTCATTATTGGCTGTACCTGATACATATATAAATCTATATGATGTATTAATATCATTATTATTTGTATCAAATGATGGAGCTTCTGTACTTGTTGTTATTGTAGCATATCCTATATCGCTATTTTGTTGACTTGAAATAGAATATTCTACACTTAAATTAAAGTTTCCTTCATATGATCTTAAATCAATTGGATAATATGCACTTGCAACTGAATCGCTTATATTGTAATTATTTGATTGATATCCAGAGATTCCATATTTACTAAAATTATATTCAGATTGAGATTCTATATTTCCAATGAAATTTAATTTGTTGGTTGTATTTTCTACACTAAATTTAGCACCTGCTAATTTATTTTGTGTATCTTTATCAACTTTATTAATTATTAAATTATAAGAACCTTTTGTGTTATATATAGTAACTTCATTTCCTTTTTTAAATTCTATTTGTTCTAATATTGGATACAATTCATCATTTTGTTTCCAATTTAACAATGTATAACTAGAATCTAAATTGTTTTTATTGAAGTTTAATATTTGTGTAAATTCTTTTGATTTTAATTCTTCCTCTGTTTTTGATTCTACTTGACCTACAACATCTTCTGTATCATAAATTCCATTTGTTGCAGTTGAATTTAAATAATAGCAATTTGTAATTTTATTATTATTTGAAGCATTTGCTATTCCTCCTAGTTGTCCTTCAAAAATATCTCCTGTAACTGTTATTGTCCCACTAGAATAACAATTTGTTATTTCACTGTTAGTTATATTTTGTGCTATTCCGCCTGCTGGATATCTAGCGATAATATTTCCTGTATTATATGAATTTATAATTTTGCTCTTATTAATATTTGATATTATTCCTCCTGCTACAGAACCACTTGAATTAATAATTCCTGTATTATAGCAATTAACAATTTCACTGTATGACACATAATAAGCTAATCCTCCTGCTGGTGAATTTGCAGTAATATTTCCTGTATTATATGAATTTACAATTTTACTGTCATTGATATTTGATGCTATTCCTCCTGCTGTAGAATCACTTACGTTAATATCAGCATCATTGTAAAAATTTACAACTTCACAATATGATATATCACAAGCCAATCCTCCTGCTGGATTTTTAGACGTAATATTTCCTGCATTATAAGAATTTATAATTTTACTATTAGAAATACTTGATGCTAATCCTCCTGCCGCACTGCTACTTGAATTAATATCTCCTGTATTCTTAAAACTTACAACTTTACTAGATGATATATTATACGCAATTCCTCCTGCAGGTGCATTATTAGAAATTATAGTTCCTTTGTTGTTAGAATTTATAATTTCACTATTTGTTACATTATATCCTATACCTCCTACTGGTGCGTAATTTGTACTTAAATCGCCTATATTATAAGAATCAATAATTTTACTATTTGTTACATTGTACGCTAATCCCGCTGTCGTTGAATTATTGTTTATATTACCTTCATTATAACATTCTTCAACTTTAGAGTTCGTTAAATTATTTCCAACTAAACCACACAAAGCTCCAGCAGTACCAACCATTTCTCCTGCATTGTGTGTTTTACTAATATTACAATTACTTGCATTATTTCCTATTATTCCTCCTGCGTTTCCATAATTACAAATCATTTTTCCTTCATTGTAACAAGATATAATATTACTATTTGCTACATTATAAGCAACAATACCACCTAATATATTATATCCACTTATTTCAGCTGTATTATAACAGTTTAATATATTACTATCCTCTACATTATAACCTACTATTCCACCATTAGTTCTATCTCTACCACTATTATTATTTTTTATTAATCCAGTATTATAACAGTTACTTATTGTACTATTATTTACACTTTGGCCAACTATTCCACCAATATTTGTAGTTCCTGTACTTACAATTAATCCTGTATTATAACAATCTTTTATATTACTATTTGTTACATTACTACCTATTATTCCTCCAATTGTTGGACAGTTAGTACTTTCAATTATACCTGTATTATAGCAATTTATTATATTACTATCAGTAACACTACTTCCTATAATTCCTCCCATTGAACTTGCCGTACAACTTAAATTACTAGTATTATAGCAATTGCTTATTGTCACACTATTCTGTACATTTCCAACAATTCCTCCAACATATATACCACTATATAGAGTTATCTCTCCTTTATTATAACAATTTTTAATTACAGAGTTAGAATCAGCTATTGTTCCAACCAATCCACCCATTATGTATCCACCAAACTCAATTTTTTCAGTATTATAACAATTTTCAATTATACTATTAGACATATTTCCAACTATTGCACCAGATGAAAATGTACCTGAAGATTTTATTGTTGAATTACCAGTTATTCCAAGATTAAGTATTTTTGCATTTTGAATATATCCAAATAAACCTATAGCACTACCATTTGCATTAATGTATAAATTTATTATTTTATTATTATTTCCATCAAATATTCCTTTAAAAGATGTATTTACACCTATAGGTTTAAACCCTTTCCCATTTTCCTTAGTAATTTCAACTTTTATACCTTCTGTAGTTCCATCTCCATTATAATCTCCAAAGCTTATATCTGTTGGATCATTATATGAGCTATCTTCATTAAAATCTAATGTTTTTGCTAATTTTACAGTTTTACCTTCATATGATGTTCCTGAATTCACTTCATTTGAAAATCTTACTAAATCTTCTATACTATTTATAACTAAATCTGCTTCATCATTACTTAATAAATTTATTTCTTCATCTTCTTTTGTATCTAAATCAATTTCAGAATTTACTTCTGTTTTTGGTTCCTCTATTTCAAAGAATACTGTTCTTTCGCTTTCACTTTCTTCTAGTAAATAACCCTCCGCAGATTTAACTTCTACTGCCTTATATAAGCCTGGTGCTAAATTAAGAACAATTTTACCTTCTTCATTAGTTTCAATTTCATAAATTCCATCTGAATTTACATTGCCAATATAATTTCCTTTTGTATCTTTTATAAAATCATTTACTTCATATGTATCTTTTAAACTATATACTGCAAATTTTGCACCTTTAATAGGTTCTTTTGTTTGTTTATCTTGTTTAATAATTTCATATTTTATTGGTTTGCTATTTTCAATTGTAATTGTGCAATTACCTGGAATTAACATTACTTCTATAGGTTCAGAATTCAAAGTATATCCTTCTGGTGCCTCAAGCTCTGTTATTTTATATTTGCCTAATGGAACTTTTTCAACTATTTGTCCATTTGAATTTGTAGTTATTTCATTTTTGTAAAAATCGTCTGTATTTAACGATAGCTCTACATTGTTGATTGTAAATGTATCAGTTCCATTTGAGTCACTTGCATTTTTTCTATATCCTAAATGTAAATAATATTTATAACCAGCTTCTAATATAGTTGTATAATCTTTTGCAGATTCTATACCAGAAATAAATATAAATCTTCCATCAGTTGAATCATAGGTTGGTCTTGATGTATTAGTTGTTATTGTTGCATATCCTATATCTCTTCCTAATTCACTCGAAATTTCTGCATTAACTTTTAAATTATATTTTCCTTTTTTATTAGTTAAATCTATTGGTATATACGAATTTGAAACGGTATTATTTTTTCCTTGATTACTAGATAGGTATTTTCCGCTAGATTGTGTGAAATTATATTGTCCACTATTTCCAGTTAATGCACCTACTTCGTTTGTTACTTGTGGCCTGTCTTCTATTTGCTCTATTTTAAATTTAGCTCCTGATAACATTTCTTCATTATCGATACTATCAACTTTATTAATAATCAAATTATCTTTTGTTTTTTCAAATATTACAACTATATGATAATTTTGTTTAACTTCTTTAAAATATCCTTCAGGAATTGTGTGACTTCCATCTTTATTTACTTTAAAGTCTAATAATTCGCCATTAATCTTAATTTCTTTTATTACATAATCATCATCTGGTTTTATAGTAATAACTTCTTTACTTTCATAGTTATAATCTATAGTTTCAACAAATTTTATATTATTTCTTTCATTGTAAACATCTGTATATTCTCCTGTTATACTTCCACCAGTTCGCTCATTTTCTGAATTTAAGCCTATTTCTGTTGTTATATCAAATTTCTTTAATGTGTTTCTGATATTTATATCAGTGGTTTCCTTTAAGTTAACAATTTCCATATTTAATTTAGGATATGAATTATTTCTAAAAAACCATACATTATCTTTATTTAGCTTATTGTAAAATTCCATTGTTTTCATTTCTTCGCTTGATAATTTTGTTAAACCTTTAACATCCTCACAATCTATATTATTCAAATAGTAACAATTATTTATTATACAATTTGATGAAGGTAGAACAAAACTTTTTTCGTTGTTTTTCTCTCCAATATCATAACTATTGTTTATACTACTATTATTTGAAGATGCATTTATAATACCTCCTGCATTTTTATTATTAGACATTTCTCCTTCATTATAACAATTTCTAATTTCACTATTATCTGCGTAATAAACAATTCCTCCTACATTATCATGATTATAAAAGTTTACTTCGGTATAACAATTTTTAATTATACTATTTGTTGCATTTCTAGCAATAGCACCAGCGTAAGTATTACTTTGCATATTGCCTATAAGCCCTAAATTCTTTATAGTTGCATTCGTAATATAGCCAAATAATCCTGCATCTTTTTGTTTACTTATATATAAATTTCTTATTTCATAACCATTTCCATTAAATATTCCAGAAAAACAATTTCCTTTTTTGGTTCCAATTGGAGTAAATCCATATCCACTATTTTTATTAATAAGCTCTTGTTTAATTCCTTCAATAATACCATCACCATTTAAATCTCCAAATGATGTGTCTTGTGGATCTTTGTATGATGAATCATCTTCAAAATCAAGATTTTTTTCTAATGTAACAGTTATATTTTCATATGTATTATATGCATTTACAGTCTTTGATAAAACCACTAAATCTTCGATACAATTAATATTTTCAATATAATCACAAGTCGTCTTTATTGTTGGATATCCGTTATTTTTACTATCTGTATCAATTTGCCATGCATATCCTAAATCATTAACAAACAGATCAGTTTTCATATAATCATTTGATTTTTTATCACCTAATTCAAATATATCATTTCCTATTATTTCAATACTTTCTGAATAATAATTATTTTTTATTAAATTTACACTATCATCAACATATGCAAATATTCCTCCAACATTATTAGTTCCATTAATTGCTCCAATATTGTAGTTACATAATATTATATTTTCTGATGATTTTGTATATCCTATAAGACCTCCTACAAAATCTACTCCACTAATTATTCCAATATTATAGCAATTTTCTATAGTGTTTAAACGATTATCAATATATCCTATTATTCCTCCTACGTAATTACCTGTAGCATTAATATTTCCAGTATTATAACTGCTTACTATACTTGATTTATAGTCTATTAATCCAACTAATCCTCCAACTTTGTCGGTTCCAGATATATCTCCACTATTATAACATTTCATTATATTTGCTTCATATTGATAACCTACAATTCCTCCTACATTACTACTACCACTAATTTTGCCTGTATTATAACTGTTGTTTACACTTCCATATGAAATATTACCTGCTATTCCTCCAGTTTTAATTGAATCATTATTACTTATATTAGCCGTATTAAATGAATTATTTATATTGCTTAAACCTGAAAAACCTACTATTCCTCCAGTACATTCTCCACCAGATATTTTTCCAATTACATAACAATTTTCTATATTTCCATCATATATGTGCCCTGTAATTCCTCCTGTATATTTACCACCAGTTATATCACATATTAGCCCTAAATTTTTTATACTACCTTTTCTTACATCTCCAAATAATCCAATAACATCGTTATCACTGTTTATATATAAATTTTTTATTTCATTTCCTTGTCCATCAAAAGTTCCTGAAAAATACTTACCATATGTTCTTCCTATAGGAGTAAATCCGTAACCATTTTTATTTGTAAGTTCTTGTTTTATTCCTTCTATAACCCCATCTCCATTTAAATCTCCAAAACTTGTATCGCTTGGGTTAGCATATGATAAATCATCTTCAAAATCTATGCTTTTTTCTAATACAATATTTTGTCCATAATAAGAATGATGTTTGCTTACCTCCTGTGATAAATTTACTAAATCCTCCACATTATTAATTTTTATATCTTCAAAATCATTTTTAATAATTGGATATCCAGTATTTTTATTTGATGTATCTAAATACCAATGTTTTGAATCTAAATCATTTATAAAATTTCCACTTTTCATATATGACCTATCTACAGAAATACCTAAGTCAATAATGTTTGTACCATTTAAACTAATACTACTTAAATAATAGCATTTATTTAGAGTAATATAATTATTATAATTTGTTTGATTAGGTTTTCCTCCAATAATAGTTCCAGTATTTACTGTTCCACTTACATTTCCTATGTTATAACAACTATTTATTATATTAAGATAATTTACATATCTTCCATTTACTCTTTTGCCCTGAACGAATCCTGCTATTCCACCTGCAGAAATTTTTCCATATACATTTCCACGATTATAACAATTCACTATTACAAAGCTTTCATTTATATTCTTAGTACCGCTTGTTGAAATAGTTCCACCTGTAAAAATTCCCATACCTCCAGTTATACCACCAGCAGAACCTTTTTGACCATTAATATATCCTAGATTATAACAATCATATATCGCACTATCTCCAAACATATAGCCAGAAATTCCACCCGAATAGCTTTCTCCATATATATATCCACTATTATAACAGTTAATTGCTTTACTATTATATAATATTGCAACAATTCCCCCTGCTGATGCGAGAGAAATAGTAGTATTATCATTTGATATATTTGTTGCGTTATGACAATTTTTTATTATACTATCAGACATATCATTTACAAATCCAGCAGCATGGTTATGACCTTTTATTACACCTGTTATTCCAGTGTTTTTAATTTCTGCATTCTTTACCTCTAAAAATAATGATGCATTTTCACGATTAATAAATATATTTTTTATTTCATATCCTTGTCCATCAAATATTCCAGAAAAATATTCTATCGGCTTAAATCCAGAAGCATTTATATCAGTTAATTCTTCTTTTATTCCAACTATTTTTCCATCTTCATTTAAATCTCCATAACTTCTGTCTTCTGGATTAACATATGAATTGTTATCATTAAAATTTAAATTATTCATTAATTTGATTTTTGACGTTTTAATTCCCATATAAGATAATTTTACTAAATCTTCTATATTGTATATTTCATATGTATCATTCTCTTCATCACTTGGTATTTGAGGTTTTAATTCTTCAGCACCAACAACTTTAAAATATTCTACATTACCATCATCTTGATATCCTTCTGGATAATTTACTTCTACTATTTTATATAATCCACCTTTTAATGGAAGTGTTATTTTTCCATCTTTATCAGTTGTTACAATATATTGCCCATTTTCATTTTGCACTCCAACATAATTGTTATATATATCTTTTGCATAATCTATTTCAGTTTTATTTCCATCTGTTTCATATATTACAAATTGTGCATTAGCAAGAGGTTTACCTGTTTTAAAATCTGTTTTTAATAAATTAAACAATGGCTTGTTTTGTATTATTATTTTTACATTGTCATTTTCTATTTGTATATCTTTTATTGTATTTAAATCATTTTCATTTTCAATTTGTATTTGTAAACCATTTTCCTCATTTTTAATTGCTTTAAATTTAATTTTTTCTCCATTATTAGCATATCCATCTGGTGATTGCACTTCTTGCAATTCGTATTCAGCAGTTACAGTTTTTCCTTCCACAAATTGATATAAGTTTAGTATATTTATTATTCCTTTATCATCTGTTGTAAAAATTTTCTCTTTATTTAGGTCAATATACTTAAAATTAAATTTTGCATTTTGTAATGGCTTTAAATTACTTATATCATTTTCTTTTGAATTTTCTTCAACTTTTAAAATTTGTAAATTATATGTTGGTATTTTTTCATTTTCTACTACTATATCTATTTTAATACAATCTTCTACTTCATTATTATGAATTACCGCGTTAACAAAAGCATTATTATCACTTTCAATTTGTATGTTTCCTGCTTCATTTTTTATTACTCTAAATTTAATTTCATCTAACTGATAATATCCTTCTGTTTTTGATTCTGTTAGTGTATATTCATGATTTTGTAATAATTGATTAATATATATTTTTCCATTGCTATTTGTTGTATATTTTTTTCCTTCTAAATTAAATGTAATATTTGGTATTGGCTCTCCTGTTGCAACATTTCTTTTTGTTATTACAATATCAACTTTTGGAGTATCTTCTGTGTGTATTTGCACTTTTTCATCATTTTTATTTAAAGTAACTTTATTTGAATTTGTTTGTAATTGTAAATTTCCACTTTCATCTTCTTCAACATTAAAACTTATTATTTGATTATTTAGTTCATAATTTTCTGGTGATTTTAGCTCCTTAACGGTATATGTAACTCCAATATATAAATTTTTCATATTAACATATCCATCAGAATCTGTTGTTAATATTCTAGTTACATTATTACTTTCTTCATCTAAATACTCTACAGAATATGTTGCACCTTCTACTCCATGTGAACTAAAACCTTCTTTGCATTTGTTTAAATCTAATTCGTATTTTCTTACAATTTTTATTCCAACTTTATTTGGCTCTGTAGAAAGTTGTAACTTACCACCTTCTGTATTTAATTCATAATATATAGCGTGAGTGCTATATGAAACTAAATTATATTCTAAATTTTCTGGTATATTTATCTTATAATTAAACGTATATTTTTTTCCTATTTGTATCTCATATTGTGATAAATCAATTAAATAAGTTTTTATCTTACTAAAATCTTGTACCTCATTTTTTACTTTCCATCCATTATTACTATCTAATAAATCTTTACTTGGATTTTCATTTTCTGAATAATATACAACACTTTTCTCTTTAAATTCTTCTGGAATGTTTACCCCATCTTGTGTCATTATTGTATTAAACTTTGAATTAAGCTCTCTATCATTTAAAACATATTTATTTCCTTCAAAAGGAATTTTTCCTAATAATTGTACACCACTTACTGTATTAGGATAATTATTTGTTAATTCAATATTTATTGTAGCTTGTCTTGTTTCTTTTTTTACAGTCGCTATATTAGGTGCAATTGTAATTTCATTTTCATTGTTGTAATCTGAAACTGTTTCCAATGTTATCAAAGATGTTGGAGATAATAAATTTAAAGTTGCTGCTGAAGCACCTACTTTTTCAGAAAAATTATTATCACTGTCTACATCATATTTATCTTCTTCTTCGTAATAATAATCATTGCAATTTTGATTATAGCTATATAATTTTATTTTTTTATCTGATGTCGAAGTTCGTGGATCTGGAACCATATTACAATCTATAGTAATTATATAACTATCTGGATTATCATTTTTGGTAATTATTTTAATAAAATATTTATCATCTTTTTTAAACAAATCATATGCAACTATCTCTACATTTGTACTATTTGTAGAAATTGTATTTATTTCTGTATTAATTATCTCTTCAGGCAATTCCACTAAAAATTCACCATTTTGCCATTTAGCTTCACCTTCTTGAGTAGCGCTTGCTTTTATAAATATTTTCTGGTTATTTAAAATTTCCTGTGTAAAAATTTTTTTGGTTTCCACTGTAATTTTACTATTTGATTTTTCAGATACTAAATATACATAATCTATATCTTTACGTATTCCTGGCTCTTGACCTTCTATATTACATATTCCTGTGACATATGAATACATAATTTCAATATCTTTTATATCTTCTTTTGTAAAATTTTGCATAATTTTCTTGATATTTAATTCTTTTACATTGTATATGCTTAAAGAAGAATTTGTATTTGTTTTACTTGTTTCAACTCTTATATGTTTTATAGGTTCTTCATATTTATATGGATTATCTTTAGTATATTTGTTCCATTCATCTTTTGTAAATGTATGTATTAATTCGTTTGTTTCATTATCATAAACAGAAATTGATCCGCTTTCTTCCAAAACTTTATCTGCATTATAAAAATAGATTCCTGTATTGTCTGTATATTCATTAATTACTGTATTGTTCCATTTATCTCCATATGTATTATCAGTTACATTTTCTTCCTTTGTTTCACTCATTATCATAGATGGAACTACACCTTCTGGTCCTCTTGTGGCCATCCATCTAACTATATATTCTTTATTTTTTATCGTTTCTAAGTTCTCTTCATCGTAATTATCATATAAATTTAAAATGTCCTGTTTTGACATTACATACCTACGCTCTGTTTCTTCTTCTGCATATGCAGGTTGTTGTACAGAAACTTTACCTTCAAAATCAACATAAAAATTATATATTTCTCCTTTTGGAGTTTCTCTAAATACTAAAGTTATATCTCCTGTTTCTATATTTGAAATATATGGGTTTTGAAACTCTTTATTTTGATTATTATATCCTACATAATATCCTGTTATTGGTATTGTTAAAGTCATATATGATGAAATAGTTTCATAACTTTCTTTTGGATATGTTAAATTTATAGTATATGAATTTGAACTTGATAATTTTGAAGATATTATTCCTTCATCATTACAAGTACTACTTCTTTTAATTATAAGCTCTTTTTTACTTTTATCATATTCACTTGTTATATTACCATTTATGCATTTTACGTCTGTAGGTTCATATCCATTTAAATTTGGTATAACAATTTTTACTACATTTTCCTTTAATAAAAGTTCTTCTTGCATTTCATCTAATCTAAAATTAAATGATATTGTTTTACTTTCTAAATTATCATAGTTATAATAAAAAGTTGTTGCTTGGTATTTTCTATATAATTCAGTTTTAGTTTCACCATACCAGTCAACTGTTATATTTACAGTTTTATTAATTGGTGTTTCTATACCTTCATCAGATACATGAATACCGGTTAAAGTTATACTATTTATTTTACTATAATTATTTATATCATTTTCGATATTAGAATTTACATTTCCAATAATTAATTTTTGTGTCCCTGCATTAATTTGGTTAAGCTCTATTAACTTTACATCATCAGATACATAGTTGTTTTTAAGTACGCTATCTTTAACCATATTCATTTCATAATTAAAGTTTTCTCCATTAATTTCTATTCTTCCGTTCTTTAAATATCCGTTAGTTAGTACATTAATATCCATATATAATGTGTCTGTATCGAAAACCCTTTTACATGTACCTAACAACTTCTCTGCATTACCATCTTGATTTAAATCTCTTGTAAAAAACGCAGAAAATTTAACAAAATCTGTATTTTCAATTTTGCTATCTTCATCTGTTATTTGTGTGTAGTTCATGCTTCTTGCTGTTTCAGGGTCTAAGCTTAAGACTTTTTTATTCACTTTTTGGAAAGCAAAGATGAACAAAATTGTTATAACACTTAAAATTATTGCTGTTATTTGTATTATTCTTTTTTTCGTTAACTCCATATTAATCCTCTTTTCCTTTTTATTTGCTACTAGCGCATATTTAAAAATTTTTATATCTTAATTATTATATTTATAGGACAAATATATGGCAAATTACGTTTTATGCATAAAAATACAATTTTGCTTAGGGATTGACGGTATTCGTTAAAATATTACATTTATATTATTTTTTTATAAAATTTATTTTATTAATTATTTTATTTGTAAATTTTTTTATTAAAAATTTTTTAAATCTTCTAATAATAAATAATTGCTTTTCAATTATCCTTACGGATTTAAAGCTTTTATCAAATTTTTATTTTTTATTAATTAAAACAAAAAATTATATAAAAAATTTATATCTAATTGTCTATATCCTTGTTTGCGTAATAAAATTAAATATTTAATTGTTTAGATATTAGTTGTGCAATGATTTAAAAATTTGCTTATCTAAATATTAATTTGTGTAATAGCTTTAAACATCTGATTATCTACATATTACTTTTCGCAATGATTTTAAACTTCTGATTATCTACACATTTATCTGCTAAAACTTTATTTTTATATGTTAAAATTAATAGATACAAACAGCAAAAAAATGAGTGAACTTAATCACTCACTTCTATTTTTTAATTATTAAATATTGCTTCAAATTCATCTCCGTCAATTTTTTCTTTTTCAAGTAAAATTCCAGCTACTGCATGAAGTTTATCTATATTTCTTCTTAATATTTCTTCTGCATTTCTGTATGCTGTATCTATTACGGCTTTAACTTCTTCATCTATTACTCCTGCTGTTTCCTCTGAATATTCTTTTGATTGAGCAAAATCTCTTCCTAAAAATACTTCTTCTTGACCTGCACCTAATGCCATAGGACCAATTCTATCACTCATACCATACTTAGTAACCATAGCTCTTGCTATTTTTGTTGCTCTTTCAATATCATTGCTTGCTCCTGTTGATATATCATCTAATATTAATTTTTCTGCAACCCTTCCACCTAATAATGAAATAATATTTTCTTCCATTTCAGATTTTGACATAAATGATTTATCTTCGTTTGGTCTATACATTGTATATCCGCCAGCCATTCCTCTTGGAACAATTGATATTTGGTGAACTGCATCTTGAGTTGGTAAAAATCTACTTACAACAGCATGACCTGCTTCATGATATGCTACTAATTTATTTTCTTTTTCACTTCTTACTCTGCTTTTCTTTTCTGGTCCCATTGTTACTTTTATCATAGCATCTTCTACATTTTTCATTGTAATTTCTGGTTGACTATATCTTGCTGCTAATAATGCTGCTTCATTTAATACATTTTCCAAATCAGCTCCTGAAAATCCAGAAGTGTTTTTTGCTATAATTTTTAAATCTACATCTGGTGCTAATTTTTTCTTTCTTGCATGAACTTCTAATATTTGCTCTCTTGCTTTTACATCTGGTTGAGAAACTACAATTTGTCTATCAAATCTTCCTGGTCTTAGTAAAGCTTTATCTAATACATCTGGTCTGTTTGTTGCAGCCATTACTATTACACCTTCATTTAATGCAAATCCATCCATTTCAACTAATAATTGATTTAATGTTTGCTCTCTTTCGTCATGTCCTCCACCTAGGCCTGCACCTCTTTGTCTTCCTACTGCATCAATTTCATCTATAAATATTATACATGGTGCGTTCTTTTTAGCTTGCTCGAATAAATCTCTTACTCTTGAAGCACCAACACCAACAAACATTTCAACGAAATCAGAACCACTTATTATGAAAAATGGTACTCCTGCTTCTCCTGCAACAGCTTTTGCAAGTAATGTTTTACCAGTTCCTGGATGACCCACTAATAATACACCCTTTGGAATTCTTGCTCCCATATCTGTGAATTTTTTAGGATTTTTTAAAAATTCTACAATTTCTTGCAATTCTTGTTTTTCCTCATCCACACCAGCAACATCGTTAAATGTTATTTTGTTTTTATCTGTTTGTCCTACAACTCTTGCTTTACTTTTTCCGAAAGACATTGTTTTATTTCCAGATTGCCTTCCACTCATAGATAAAAACCAGAATAATAAGAATATTATTAATAATCCAAATGGCGCTATTAATGATAATATTGTAACCCATATTGATTGTGACTCTTGTTCAACAGCTATTGCTCCATTTTTCATAGGCTCTTGTACATTATCCATTAAACTTTTCATATCTGGTATGTTTACTTTTTTTTCAGTTGTTCCATCATTAAAATTTACTATTGCAGATGTGCCTTCTGCATTTATATTTACTGAAGTAACTTGACCAGCTTGTATTTTTGAAACAAGCTCTGAATACGTAAATTTTCTATCAGCATTATCATATATTGCAGTAATTCCAACAATCATTATTATACCAATAATTAGCCATACAGCTAAAGTTTTTATGCTATTTTTCAAAATATTTCCTCCTTTATTTTATTACATAGGTAATTGCAGTTTATCATATAATATTATATAACATAGATTATTTTACAATTCAAGCATTTACACAAAAGTTTCACAATGGAATTTTTATAATATGTTACGATTCACAGCTAAAAGTAAGCCGTTCCAAAGGGATTATATTATAAAAAATTCCATTCCTTACTGGTCGTCTTTTCGCGATACTATTCATACTAAAAGTTAATTTGTTATACTGATTACCATATATATCGTTAAAGTACTCCCAAACTGCGCGTCATTGCATTTTTTATAATATAATCCCTTTTTCACTACTCTAAGAAAATGAATGTAGCTTGTTACAGCTTATTTTTGCAGTAAGCTTTAACATTTTTAATTTTAAATTTTAGATATTAATATTCTTCCTTTATGAACTGCTATTTTTAAATTCTTATTTGGAGTTAAGTATTTATTACCTATATTATTTTCGCAAAGTTTTATCACATCTTGTATATGTTTTTTTTCTATTCCCTTTGTGTTTCCAAATATTTTTTTTATACACAATAATATTATTTTACTTCTTATAAATAAATCTAATACATTAAATTTTTTCAAATTGAGCTCTACACTATTACTGTTTTCATTTTCTTTTATATTTATAAAATTTTCATTAACTATTTTTTCAATGTACCTATTTTCTTGTGCTGCTAAATCTGATAATCTATTTATTGAATCTATAATACTTGGATTAAACTCTTTTTCCAAATATGGAATTAATAAATTTCTTATTTTATTTCTTGTATATATATTTTCTTTGTTTGATTCATCGAATTTTGGGTTTAAATTTTGTTCTATACAGTATTGCTCTATACTTTTTCTGTCTATTTCTATTAATGGTCTTATAATTTTATCACGTACTGGTTCAATTCCCTTTAAACCTGAAACCCCTGAGCCTCTTATAACATTCATTAATACTGTTTCTGCATTATCATTTTTGTTATGAGCAATTGCTATTTTAGTAGCATTAGTATTTTTTAGTACTTCTGCAAAAAAATCATATCTTGCATTTCTTCCTGCTTCTTCAGTACTTATTTTTTCTAATTCGGCTTTTTTTATTACATTTATTTTTTTTATGTAGCATTTAATTTCATGTTTATCGCAAAATTCTTTTACATATGCAGTTTCTGCATCTGCTACTGCTCTTATCATATGGTTTACATGTGCCACAATTATTTCGCATTTTAATTTATTTTTCAAATTTAAAAGAATATTTAGTAATGTCATTGAATCTGGTCCTCCAGAAACTGCTACTACAACTAAATCATCCATTTGAATCATATTGTATCTTTGAATTGTTTTTAAAACTTCATCTTCTAACATTTTTCATCTTCTTTCTTTTTAACTGAACTTTGGTACGTTCCTTAAAGCATAATTCCTAATTAAAAGATTTTAAACTTAACTGAACTTTAGGGAACATCTCCAAAGTTCACAAAAGAGTGTCCAAAATTTACAAATTTTTGAAAAAGAGAATTGCCCTTTTTTACATAAAAGAGTGTCCCAATTTCCCAATTTTGGGAAAAGAGAACCGTCCCTTTTTCCCATTTTCCCACTTTAATAGTCTTTTGCAAGATTTGCAAATTTTGTATAGCTTCCAAGCCATGCAAGTTCTACTGTTCCTGTTGAACCTGCTCTGTGTTTTGCTATAATTACTTCTGCTATATTTTTCTTTTCGCTGTCTTGGTTATAATAGTCATCTCTATATAAAAACATAACAATATCGGCATCTTGCTCTATCGCTCCAGATTCACGAAGATCAGATAGCATTGGCCTGTGATCTGGACGTTGTTCTGGTGCACGAGATAACTGTGATAATGCTATTACTGGTACATTTATCTCTTTTGCTAGTATTTTTAGTGACCTACTAATTTCAGAAATCTCCTGCTCACGGCTTCCACCTTTTTTGCTACTTCCTTGAACAAGCTGCAAATAATCTATTACTACCAGTCCAATATTTTTTTCCATTTTCAACTTTCTACATTTTGCACGAATTTCCATAACTGATATACCTGGTGTATCATCTATAAATATTCCTGTTTGAGAAAGTTCGCCAGATGCTGTTGCAAGTTTTATCCAATCATCATCTGCAATTCTACCTGTTCTTATGCTATTTCCATCTACCATTGCCACACTGCCTAAGATTCTGTTTGCCATTTGCTCTTTAGACATTTCGAGGCTGAATATTGCAACTCCTATATTTGCTTGAATTGCTGCATTTGTAGCAATATTTAATGCAAAAGCAGATTTACCCATAGCAGGTCTTGCAGCTACTAGTATTAGGTCTGAATTATGAAGTCCTGCTGTTTTATTATCTAAATCTATAAATCCTGTTGGAACACCTGTAACATGTTGTTTTCTGTTATATAAATCTTCTAGCTCTGTAAAAGAATCTACTAAAATATCTTTAATAGATGCATATCCTGTTTGATTCTTTTTTTGCATAATATTAAAAATCTTTTTTTCGGCACTATCCATTATATCTTCTACATCTTGTGTTGGATCATAACCTAAGGTGATTAATTCGTTTGCTGTTTTTATTAAAGTTCTTAATGTAGATTTTTCTTCTACAATTTTAATATATCTTTCTACATTTGAAGTTGTAGGCACTTTATCTGGTAATTCTGCCAAATACTCAAGTCCACCTACTGCATCGAACTTTCCAATGGAACTTAGCTCTGATTTTAATGTTATAATATCAATTGGATCTGCTTTATTATATAAGTTTAGTATTGCTCTATAAATTATTTTATTATCTTCTCTGTAAAAATCTTCTTCTGTTAATGTTTCTACAGCAGAAACCACAGCATCTTTATCTGTAAGCATACATCCTAAAACTGCTTGCTCTGCTTCTAAATCATGTGGTGGTACTTTACCTAATTCCATTTGTGCTACAACCCTTTCTGGATATCAAAAAATATTTTTATTTTTTTTACATCCCAAATTTAAATTACTAAAATTTGCAAAATTTCTTTTGTTATTATAATATTATTAATTTTCTGAAATAACTTTAACTTTTAATTTACCTGTTACACCTTCATATAATTTGATATTTATATCAAAGCTACCTATATTTTTAATATTTTCGTTTAAAACAATTTTCTTTTTATCTACATCTATTTTACATTGTTTTTTTAGCTCTTCAGATATCTCTTTTGAAGTAACTCCTCCAAATATTTTTCCGTTTTCTCCAGCTTTTACTTTTATATTTAAAGTTATTGTATCTAATTGTTTAGCAATTTTTTGAGCATTTTCTTTTTCTACATCTTTTTTGTATTGTTCTGATTGTTTTTTTGCCTTTAATTTATTCATATTTTCGTTATTTGCTTCTACTGCTAATTTTTTAGGAAATAAAAAGTTTCGTGCATATCCATCACTTGCATTTATTACTTCATCTTTTTTTCCTACACCTTTTATATTGTCTAATAATATTACTTTCATAAAAATCCCATTCCTTTCTAGCTTTAATTTCAAATACACATGGTTATAAAAAATCTTTATTTTTTAACTACATCTTATTGCTTGCTTATTCGAAGTTATATGTAGATATGAAAATTTTAATATTTTTCATATCTACCACTTCATTTTGTTTTTGAGATTATATCACTCTTCTTATATGTTTTCAAGATGATTTATGGATAGAATTACCTTTGATTTATAGTGCTTAAATATGTTAATATTATTATGATAACTAAATTGTAAATTGTTTATTATAACTTATACTAAAGGAGGTTTTATTAGAAAATGTGGATTTTAGAAAATTTAAAAAAAATAGATAAAAAAGTTTTACATATTGGAACAATTGGATTAAGAGTTTCGTTTATTGTTTTATTGATATCTGCAATGATGCTGTCATTTTATCATAATACCGAAATTCTATTTCAATATCAACTGGGATTGCTTTTATTAGCATTAGGCTTAATATTTTCTTGCTTTTTTGTTGTATGTATTTTGGCTTTTGACAAAATTGTTAAAGATTTGTATTAATTTGAATTAAGGTAAAATTATTTAATTATTGTAATCTCATAAAAAATTTTGTATAATGCTTCTATCCTTTTCTTAAGGAAATCTTTTGGAAAGGAGGTGCTTTATACTAATAAAAAAATTACATCAAGGTCATAGCTTTAATCATTATTCTTTACATATTAAAAGATTTTAATGATTAACTACTAAAAAAGACTAGGTCTTACCACCTAGTCTTTTTTATTGTACTTTACACAAATGAATTATTACATCTTTATTATAGCTTTAAGCTAAATATAGTATACTATATAAAATATTGTATGTCAAATAAAAATTTTTATCATAATTTTTGCCAGTTTTTCAAGTCTTTTAACTAAATCTTATTATTAAATTTTAAAATTCAAATTTAACATATATATTTTTACTTATTTATTAAGCTCTTCTAAGAACATTTTATTAAGCATTTGTGGATTTGCTTTTCCTTTTGTTGCCTTCATTGCTTGTCCTACTAAAAATCCTAATGCTCTATCTTTTCCAGCTTTAAAATCAATTATTGATTGTGGGTTTGCCTCTAATACTTGCATTACAACTTCTTTTATAGCACCTTCATCAGAAATTTGAATCCAACCTTTTGCTTTAATCATTTCTTCTGGGTCTTGTGGATTTTCAAACAATTCTGTTACTACTTTTTTTGCAATTGCAGAACTTATTGTGCCTTTTTCAATTAGTACTATCGTTTTGCCTAATTGCTCTGCTGTAAACGGAATTTGGTCTGGTTCCATTTCTTTTTCATTTAATATTCTTGATATATCTGATAATATCCAGTTTGCAGATAATTTTGGATTTCCACAAACATCCTTTGTTCCTTCAAATAAGTTTGATAAGTATTTTGAGGCAGTAATTAGTTTTGCATCTTTTTCTGATAATCCATATTCAGACATATATCTTGCTTTTCTGCTTTCTGGCAATTCTGGTAAATTATCTTTTATATTTTGAATATATTCCTCAGATAAACGAATTGCTACTAAATCAGGCTCTGGAAAATATCTATAATCTTCAGCATCTTCTTTGTTCCTCATTGAAAAAGTTTTTCCAGATACATCATCCCATCTTAAAGTTGTTTGCTCAATTTCTCCGCCTTCTTCTAATACATCAATTTGCCTATTTGCTTCGTATTCAATTGCTCTTACTATTGATCTAAAAGAGCTCATATTTTTCATTTCTGTACGAGTTCCAAACTCTTTAGCACCTTTTTTTCTTACAGAAACATTAACATCCGCACGGAAAGAACCTTCTTGCATTTTACAATCAGATACTTCTATATATTCAAAAATAGATTTTAATTTTCTTAAATATCTTTCTGCTTCTCCAGATGAACGCATATCTGGAGCTGATACTGATTCAATTAATGGAACTCCTGCCCTATTAAAATCTATAAGACTTCCTGCTCCAAATTCATTGTGATTTAATTTTCCCGCATCATCTTCGATATGAATACGAATTAATTCTATTTTTTTAGGATTTCCTTCATCATCTTCTATTTCTATATATCCGTTTTCACAAAGTGGTTTATCAAATTGTGATATTTGATAAGCCTTTGGAGTATCTGGATAAAAATAATTTTTTCTATCGTTTTTACTATTTTTTGATATTTCACAATTTGTTGCTAATCCAGCTTTTACAGCATATTCAACAACTTTTTCATTAAGTACTGGTAAAGCTCCTGGCATTGCCATACAAACTGGACAACAATGTGTGTTTGGTTCTCCACCAAATTCATTTGGACAACTACAAAAGATTTTGGTTTTTGTAGAAAGTTCAGCGTGCACTTCTAGTCCAATTACTACTTCATAATCGCTTCTTGACATTTATTTTCCTCCTTTTAGGGAAAAGGGGACGGTTCTCTTTTCCCATTTTTGGGAAAAAGGGACACCCTCTAATCTTTATAAAATATTTAATTAATTATTTATTATCTCAAAGAGTGTCCCAATTTCCCAATTTTGGGAAATCAGAACCGTCCCCTTTTCCCACATATTTTAATTTTTTGCCCCGTCCCCAAAATTTGGTTTGTAGTTTGCTCTAAAATTTGTGGCTTGTTCATATGTGTATGCTGCATTTAAAATTGTTTCTTCTGCAAATTTATTTCCTATTAATTGCATTCCTATTGGCATTCCTTTGCTATCTACTCCACATGGAATTGATATTCCTGGAAGACCTGCTATGTTTACAGATACAGTGCAAATATCTGCTAAGTACATTTCTAGCGGATTGTTTGATTTTGCTCCAAATTCAAATGCTACTGTTGGTGATGTTGGTGTTAATATAACATCATATTTTTCAAATGCTTTTTCGAATTCATTTGTAACTAATGTACGAACTTGCTGAGCTTTTTTGTAATATGCATCATAGTATCCTGAACTTAATACATACGTTCCTAAAATTATTCTTCTTTTTACTTCTGAACCAAATCCTTCACTTCTTGAATTTACGTATATATCTTTCAAATTTTCAAAATTTTCTGTTCTGTAACCATATCTAATTCCATCAAATCTACCTAAATTTGAACTTGCCTCTGCACATGCAATTATATAATATGTAGCTAATGAATAGTCTGCAACATCTAATGAAAATTCTTCTACTTCTGCTCCTAATTCTTTGTATTTTTCTATTGCTTCTTGTAATTTTGCCTTTACTTCTTCGTTTATTCCCTCTCCGAAAAACTCTTTTGGTACACCTATTTTTAGCCCTTTAACATCATTTTTTAATGCTTTAGTATAGTCTACTGTTGTTCTTTCAATTGATGTTGTATCTTTTAAATCATGCCCTACTATTAAATTTAAAAGCATTGCACTATCATAAACATCTTTTGTTATAGGTCCTATTTGGTCTAATGATGATGCAAATGCTACTAATCCGTATCTTGAAACTAGTCCATATGTTGGCTTTAATCCTACAACTCCACAAAATGCAGATGGTTGACGAATTGATCCCCCTGTATCACTTCCAAGTGCCCATGGTACCATTCCTGCTGCAACTGCTGCTGCAGATCCTCCTGATGATCCTCCTGGTACTGTATTTAAATTCCATGGATTCCTTGTTTTTTTAAATGCTGAAGTTTCTGTTGAGCCTCCCATTGCAAATTCATCCATGTTTAATTTTCCTAGGTTAATTATACCTTCATTATTTAATTTTTCTATAACAGTTGCATCATATGGTGCAATGAAGTTTTCTAACATTTTAGAGCTACATGTTGTTTTTACACCTTTTGTGCATAAATTATCTTTTATACCTATAGGAATTCCTGCAAAATTTGATTTTAGCTCTCCATTTTTTACTTTTTCTTCTATTTCTTCAGATTTTTTTATTGCTTCATCAGTTAATGTTGTAACAAAAGCTTGTATATCGTTTTCTTTTTCTGCAATTCTATCAGCATATGCTTTTGTTATTTCTGTTATTGTAAGTTCTTTTGAAGCTAATTTTTCTTGAAGTTCATGAACTGTAAGTTCTGTAATATTCATTAAATTTCCTCCTTTATCTTTTCGGCAATTTCTTTCTAATAAAAAAACTCTTTCTATATGTAAGGTGTCGCAAATTTTCTAAAATGTGAAATTTGAACCGCCTATTTTTCTATTTTTCTTTTATTAGATAACTTTTGGTATTTTAAACATTCCTCTTTCTTTATCTGGAGCATTTTGAAGTAAAGCTTCTCTATCACCAAATTCTACAATTTCATCTTTTCTAAATACATTATAATTATCATTTGCTCCTATTGTTTCTCCTAATCCATCTGTTGGTGCATTATTTACTTTTTCTGCAAAATTTAATATGTCTTGTAAATTTAATAAATATGTATCAACTTCTTCATCTTTTAATTTTAAGTGTGCTAAGTTTGCTATATGTAAAAGTTCTTCACGACTTACTTGCATACTATCATCTCCTTTAACAAATTTGTTCAATATTATATAGCTTTTTTTACAAAAAAACAAGACATAATTTTTTTCAAAAAATATTTGAAATATTATGATGTTATGATACAATATCTTTAAATTAAAATATTAGAATTTTATTTCTAATTTTAAGGAGGTTTTTATATGGATTTTAATAAATGTAAACGTTGCGGATGCTTTTTTATTTCTACTGGAGATACTTGCCCATCTTGCACCCCTAAAGATAATAATGAAATTTCTAAATTAAATGAATTTTTTTCTGAAAATACTAATGTAATTACAATAAGCGATTTATCTAATATAACAGGTATTTCTACACAAAATTTATCAAGATATGTTACTTGTAAAGATTTTAATTTTAAAAAGCAGGTTATATTATAAAAAATCGAATAATTTATTTCACAGACATGCCCGTCATATAAAGAAAAAAGCGTTCATTTGAACGCTTTTTTCTTTGTCTATTTCAAAACTTTTTTCTTAATTACAAATATTCCAAAACCTACTACTGCAAATACCCCTAAGCTTAATACCATATATACTATTACTTCTGTTCCTGTTTTTACTGTTACCATTACTAGTGCATCATCTATATCATCTTCTTCTAATTGCTTATTGTTTGGTACTGAGTCTATGTCTGGTGCTCCATATTCATTGCTGTCTTTGCTTATTTCCGCAGTGTTTACCATTATTCCCATGTTGCTACTGCTATTTATCCATGTTAATACTATACTTACTTCTGCACTTTCTCCAGGTTGTAATACTTTTTCTTTTAGAGCTTCTGTTGTTACTTTTCCATCTGCTATTGTCCATTCTGGGTTGTCTTCTTTGTCAAATTTTAATCCGCTTGGTATGTAATCTGATATTTCATCTGCTGTTCCTGCTATTTTTCCTTCATTTGTTACTCTTATTCTGTATCTGAATTTTATTACTACTTGGCTTAAGTCACTGTGCTTTAAGTCAACTTTTGCTATTCTTTCTGGGTTATCTTCTGCCGGGTGACCTGTTTGTATTACATTCACTTCTTCGTTTTTCATTATGATTGCCTCTGTTACCAATTTGCGTAGTGATAAATCAAATTCTTTCTCTTTAGGTTGATCTGTGTTGTCTGATTCGTTTGAAATTTCTGGCTCATCTGGTTCGTCTGGATTTTCTGACTCATTTGGTTCGTCTGGTTCATCTGGCTCATCTGGTTCGTCTGGATTTTCTGGCTCATTTGGTTCGTCTGGTTCATCTGGCTCGTCTGGTTCGTCTGCAGGTGTATGTATATTTGTTATTATTGTTTTTAGTCCATCTTCACTTAATGTATAGTTTGTTTCGTAACCCTCTATACTTTCTATTTCAGCTACTGTGTATATTAATTTTACTCCATTTGATTTTTCTGGTAAATTATTCCATGCATATGACCAATCGTTTGTTTCACTTAATATTACTGGATTCTCTACTCCTTCTGCTTCATATTTTTCTCCATTTACATTTAACTGTACTTGAATTTCTTCTGGTCTTATTCCATCTTGGTTGTTATTATCTTTCCATTCTTTTTCTACACTGTATCCTGTTTTTCCTGGAA
This sequence comes from Clostridia bacterium, assembly GCA_017937285.1. GTDB lineage: Bacteria > Bacillota > Clostridia > TANB77 > CAG-508 > CAG-492. The sequence goes on along the minus strand of JAGBDU010000016.1, from coordinate 320 downwards.
TATGTGTATTTATTATTTTTGTTTTTGTTCCTTTTAAATTAGAGCTTGTTGTGTAATCTTCTACTGTAAAGTTTGTTGTATATCCTTCTATTGAGGTGATTTCTACTACTTTGTATTCGATATCTACTCCATTTGCTTTCTTTGGTAAGTTTTCCCATGTATATAGCCAACTATTTTCTTTATTTAATATTACTGGATTTTCTACTCCTTCTACTTCGTACTTGCTTCCATTTGCATTTAATTGTACTTCTATTTCCTCTGGTCTTATTCCATCTTGGTTCTTGTTATCCTCCCATGCAATTTGTACACTTTGCTCTGTT
>JAGBDU010000060.1 GCA_017937285.1 Clostridia bacterium | reverse complement strand
CGGGGACGGAGATTTTCGGGGACGGAGATTTTCGGGGACGGAGATTTTCGGGGACGGAGATTTTCGGGGACGGAGATTTTCGGGGACGGAGATTGCGGTAACACCGCAATCTCCGTCCCCGAAAGATTATTTAGATATAGATAAAATTTTATATTTAACAAGACCTGCTGGTGCTTCTACACCTATAGTTTGATTCTTTTTTGCTCCTAATAAAGCTTTTCCAATTGGAGATTCATTTGATATTCTATTTTGCGATAAATCTACCTCTGTTGAGCCTACTATTGTATATGATATTTCTTCATCAAATTCTATATCCAATAGTTTAACTGTATTTCCAATTTGTACTGTTTTTGTATCTATTTCTGATTCATTAATAATTTTAGCATATCTTATTTTATTTTCTAATTCACCAATTAAGGCTTCATTTTCTGCTTGTGCATTTTTAGCCTCATCGTATTCTGAGTTTTCTGATAAATCTCCAAATCCTAATGCTATTTTTATTCTTTCTGATATTTCTGCTCTTTTCTCTGTTTTTAAATATTCTAATTCTTTTTCTAAATTATTAAACCCTTCTTGGGTTAGTATTACTTCTTTATTTTCTTCCATATAAATTCAGTCCTTTCTTAGTTATTAATTGCCAATTTAAATTATAAACCTCTTTATAAATCCAACATATCTTAATCCTTTTTACCTTATTTGTCAAGCATTATTATATTTTTTTAATTCATAATCTAATATATAGCCATTGCACCCTGTTAAATGCGTAATCTCACATTTATTATTTATATAATTTGCTTTAAATTCTTTATAATCCATATTAATTATATGACTTTCATATAATATATTTTTATCAAAATTTTTAAGATTTAAAATTTTATTTTCCTCACAATTATAATCTATCATTACATTTTCAATGATTGTTCCATTAAAGCTACTTTTCATTTTCCATTTTGTTGTGCTTAGATTTATTATAATTGCATTTCTATTAAAATTAAATTTTTCAAAAAACTTTTCGTCATAGTCAAAGTTTACAATTAATTTAGCTTTTTTTAAACTTTTTTTAGTATTATTTGAAATTGAATAAATTATATTCTCATTTTTTTCCAATTTTTTTTCTAATCTTTTCAACTTTTTTATTTTATCTGTAATGATATTTATACACTTAAACTTTGTTGCCAAATCCATTATTATATCTTTATTTTTATCATCATTTATTGTTATATATAATGCATCTAATATCATATTTTCATTTTTACATGTATATATATAATCTAATATAAGTATGATTAAATTTTTCATTAAAACTTTTCCATTGAATTTTTTTATATTTTCTTTATCAAAATCAGATTGCTCTAAAGCAATTTTATTAGATACAGCAATAATATCTATATTATTGTTATTCATAATTTTTTTTATTTTTGTTAATTTTTTTTCATTTAAAGAACAAGTATTAATTAATATCTCAAATCTATTATCTTCAAGTTTATTTAAGGAAATTCTAAAAAAAAATTTATCTATTATTTTTTTAAAAATATTTAAATTTATATTATCTCTATAATTTAGATATCCTATTATCTCATACATAAAATAAACACCTACATACAATAATATTATGTAGGTATTTATTCTTTATTCCAATAATTTTTGTTTGATTAAATTAAATATATTATTACTTTCATATCCTTTTTGCCAAAATGCTGCTCCTGCCAAATTATATTTATCTACTAATTCTAATTTTTGTGATATTGACTCTTCATTTTCAATCCACATTTTATATGTTGCACCATTTTTAGTATATTCAACATATTGTTGCTTAGAATCTTCTAGCCATTGTATTTCTGCATCTGACGGAATATATTTTTCAATATTTTTCATAAGTATTGTTGAACCTTTGGTAACATCTCCTTCTGTTTTCCATAATGTTGTATATAATGGTACTCCTAATATAATTTTATTTGATTCCACTTTTTCATTGCCTATGAATTTTTTTATGTTATTTTCAACCCAATAATATGGTGCTGTACTATCTGCTGTTTTTGAAGTTTTTTGAACTTTATCATATGTCATTACTACTAAATAATCAGATACATCTCCTATTACATTTCTATCAAAGCATAAAGACCAATTTGGATCGCCATCTGGCACTGTAACATCTACTGATAATATAGCTCCAATATTTTGCAATGCAGGTTTTAGTTCAATTATAAATCTTGATACTGCATTTTTATCTGATTCATTTATATTTTCAAAATCAATATTTATACCATCTAAATTATAATTTTGTACATAACTTACAATTTGATTTATTATTTGTTCTCTTTTTTTATAATCATTTATCCATTTTGAAAATTCTTCTCTTTTTTCTTGACTATTATTAATACCTTGCACCATCGCCCATACTTCATAATTATTAGATTTAGCCCATTTTATATAATTAATGCCCTCTGTTCCAACATTTTCTTTCAATTTGCCATATTCAATATGAAAAAATGAAGGAGAAACAACATTTACGCCATCATATTTTACTGTTTCATTATTTTTTGGTGCTTTACCATATTCAGAAAAAAATTCCCACACAAGACTTATCTTTTTAGTTTTTGTTATTGTTTCTGCTCTTTCAACTATAGGTTTTGTGAGATTTTCATTTTTTATATAACCAATTTTTCCATTTGCGGTTTTTACAAGAACCCAACCTTTATAATCCTTATTTTCTTGGTTTGGAACAATTGATACTTTTGTATCTTTATCTAACTTTTCTAATGATTTAGAAAATTCTGTGTTTTTATATTTTACAGTTGTAGATTTTGTTGTTTTAGCAGTTTCTAATTTTTTGTCTAGTGATTCTATGATTACTGTGTTATATTCTTTTACATATTTTACATTTATATTATACACATCTTCTATTTTTGAAATTGGTATATAATACTTATCATTTTTTTGTATTATTTTCGACTTGGTTTTATTGCCATTTATTTCTAAAGTTTCATCATTTATGCTGAAACATGCCTTTTTTCCGTTTGCAGTTGCTATTATATAGTTGTATTGCTTATCGTAATATATATATTTATCATAATAATTTTCAATATCTTCTTTAGATATATAAATTGTTCCGTCATCTTCAATTATAACTTCGCCCTTCATTTTTTCTGTTACATTAGTATAATTAATAACAAGGTTTGTTAAATTTTCGTTTTTATCTTTTTTATAATTTGGTGCTATATATAAGCAAAATGATATCATTGCACCAAATAACATTACTAAAATTATATTTCTTATTGTTTTCATAAATACTCCTTAAAATTTTATTTTTTTTAATCGTATATATATGATATCATAAATATATTTTTTAGTGAAGTATTATTGAATATTTTGTCGTATTTTTAGTTAAGAGTAAATTTTATATTGTAGAGGAGTTCAAAGGAATATAAATATAAAAAATTATTTAGTGTGAATGGTGACTGGAATAGCAATAGAACTTCTTAGGTATACAGGATATGGAGGAGCCCTTGTGTGACCATGGGAGTGCCATAACTGTATACTT
>JAGBDU010000015.1 GCA_017937285.1 Clostridia bacterium | reverse complement strand
CTCCTATTTCTGCAAAATCTTCCTCTGTTATACTTCTTGCTGTTATTCCTTTACTTGCATTTCCATATAATGAACTACATGCATTATTTAACAAATATACTGCGTTGTTATATCCTTGTGCTCCTTGTAATGTTACTGTTCCTGTTGTTGGTGATGATGGCACCATTTGTATATTTCCTGTTGTTTTATCTATACTTAATACTTTCCATGTTGATATATTATAACTTTGTCCTGAGCTACTGCTTAATGTTGTTATTCCTGTTGTATCTGATGTTGCATATGCTTTATCCCAGCTGTATGTTCCGCTTGGACTATATGTTATTGTATCTCCTACTTTTATTTTTTCTGCTATTGTTGGTGTTCCTGCATCACCTGTACTTCTTTGGGTTGCTTTTACTGTTATTGGTATATTTATTGTTCCTAAATTACTTTGGGCTGTATCTATTGCATCACTTGCTAATATATCATTTGTTTCTGTTCCTGTTTGGTATGGCCATTCCCAATATATGTATTTATTTTGTACTGTTCCTACATCTGATAATGGTATTATTCCTTCTACTGTCATTATATTATCTTTTGACATTATTTGGCTTGAATATTTTCCATCTTCATATTTTTCGTACATTTTTAAATTTGTTGGTTTGTTTGTTACATCTAATGTTATGGTGTAGTCTACTGCAACTTCGCTACCTCTTGCATCTAATTGTAGCAATAATTTTCCACTTGTTCCTGGGGCTATTCTTTTTGTAGTTACATTATTTGCTGTGTTCATTGTTTCTTCTAAATTTACTGTTGTAAATTGCTCTGTTTGACCGTTTACTTTAAAACTCCATTTTGCTACTGTTGCCGTTCCATTTCCTGTTAAAGTTGTTTTATATTTTGAATATGCATAATATCCAAATATTGAAGATAGCAATATTGCAAGTATTAATAAAATTACTACAATATAACTTTTTTTGCTTTTAGTTGTTGTTTGTTCGTTTTTTGTTTGCTTTTCTTTCATACGTTCCTCCTTGTCATATTTTCATCATCTGTTTTTTACAAATATTAAAGTTATTTATATTTGCATAATAACTTTTACTATTTATCTAACTTTTTTCCTCAATTTTATACATATTTTTTTTATTTGTCAATGGCATCTTTTTACATTTTTCGACATGATTTCTATCAACCTCAAAATTTTTATTTATATTATTTTTCTAATAACCAATCTATTATATTTTTATGAATTATACCATCTCTACTATAATTTATTTTATCCATTGTAATAACATATTTAGGGTAATTATCTGCTACATTCTTGTATGCTCCAAATTCTCTTTCTACAACTTCATCACTTGATAAATAATCTGCTACTTGAATATAAAATCTTTCACCAAAGTTATCTACAACAAAATCAATCTCTCCATTATCTGTTTTTCCAATATATACATCATACCCTCTTGCTATTAATTCATTATATACAATATTTTCTAGTCTTCCACCAACTTTCTTTTCAATTGGAGAATTTTTCAATTGTAATAATCCTAAATCTACTAAATAATATTTTTCAAGTAATGTCATTACCGATTTTCCTCTAATATTATATCTGCTTACTTTATTAGCAATCATTGAATTATTTATATATTCTATATAATTTAAAATTGTATCTACACTTGTTGTAATATTATCATTTTTTAAGAACTTTGTAATAGAATTAGCAGATATTACTCCTCCTATGTTTTCCATCATAAATTGAATAACTCTATTTAAAAGATTAACGTCTTTTATTTTATTTCTTTCAACAATATCTTTTAATATAACTGTGTTGTATAAGTCTCTAAGATACATTTTTCTTTCTTGTATACTTGTAGAATTGTATATTTGTGGCATTCCACCCCATTCTATATATTCTAAAAATGCTTCTTCTTTTTCTTTTGCCTTTCCTTGATTTCTTTGTAATTCAAGATATTCTGAAAATGTAAATGGCATCATTCTTATACTAATATATCGTCCAGCCAAATGTGTTGATAAATCTCCTGAAAGTACTTTACTGTTTGAACCTGTTATAAATATACTAACATTCATTGTAGCTCTAAAAGAGTTTATTACTCTTTCAAAATCTTCTACATTTTGTATTTCATCAAAGAATAAATAATATTTTTCTTTATCTTTAATTTGTTCTTTAACATATTTATTGAATTCTTTTGGATTAGTATAATCTGAATAATCGTAATCTTCAAAATTAATATATATAATATGGTCTTCTTTAATTCCTTTTTCTTTTAATTCTTCTATTATTTGTGTCATTAATACAGATTTTCCTGAACGTCTAACACCTACTATTATTTTTATAAGTTCACTATCATAAGAATCTCTAATTTTTTTTAGATACATTTCACGCTTTATCATAACAAACATCATTCCTTTCGCTATATATTTATGTTATCATTTATTTTAATATTTGTCAATTCTTTCGAGTTTACTCTAAACTTTTTTTGTATTTTAACAAAGTTTCGACTGTATTTGTATTTTTAAAATTATTTTAGATAGTAATTTTATAGGATAATTCCTTTGGAACGGCTTATTTTGCACTATACTTTAACTTTACTATTGACACATTCCTCTAATAACTTAATCTTTACTTTATCTTCTGTATTAATTTCAGCTTTTATTCCTATTGGAATAACCATTTTTTTATCTATGTGTCCAAAATTGTTGGATTTTATTATTGGAAAATTATATTCATCTCCTATTACATCTAATAGTATTTTTTCTATTGGAATTTCTCCTTCATAATTTCCAAGCCAGATACCTTTTATTTGATCAAATATTCCGTTTTGCTTCATGGTATAAAAATTTTCACAAACCATTTCTGGTGAAGATTCGTAAGCTAGCTCTTCTAAAAATATTATTTTGTCTTTAAAATCAATTGAATATTTGCCAGAAGTTAGTTTAGTTGTTAAGCTTAAGTTTCCTCCAACGAGCTTACCTATTGCATGTCCGGGTTTTATGGTATAACATTCTTCATCATCTTCTAATAAATGTGTGTTTCCTTCGACAAATTTTTTGATAGCCTGATTATATGCATAGTCGGTTTCCCATGATGTTAATGATTTTAAAGTTGGTCCATTGAAAGTTACTATTCCAGATTTTTGTGATATCATATTTGTTATTGATGTATTATCACTAAAACCACAAAGTATTTTTGGATTTTTGCTTATTAAATCATAATCTAAATATTCAAATACACTACTTGAATTAAAGCCTCCACTTATACAAAAAATGGCTTTTATATCTTTATCTGCAAACATTTCGTTTATATCTTCTGCCCTTTGTTTTGCAGTAGCTGAGTAGCCTAAAGTATTTTCATATGCATTTTTAGCAAATCTAACTTTAAAGCCATAATCTTCTAATAGTTTTATTGATTTATTTATTTGCTCTATATCTTTATCTTCTATTGGGCTAGATGGTGCTATTCCACCTATTGTGTCTCCTTTTTTTATTTTATTTGGTATTTTCATTTTATCCTCTCCTATATTGAACTTTAGGGACGTTCCTTAAAGTTCAAGGAACGTCCCTAAAGTTTATTTTCTATTAGCAATAAAATCTAATCTCTTCAATTCCATAGAAAACTTTCCACTCTGAAATAATATATAAAAAATTATATCTTATTGATTTTAATATTTTATTCAAATCATGTTCTGGAATTCTGCTATTGTTATTAGACAATATACAATCTCCGCTTTTAGTTAACCAAATTTTTGTTGCATTTGGTCCGAGGATTTCCTTTACAAACATGAACATGTATTGGTTCTCCATTTTCATTTGCCCAGAAAAAAACTGTATATCCAAGATAACTAAATAAATTAGGCACTTTGCATACCTCCTTTTTTAGCAATCTCGAAAAAATAACTAGCTCCCCTTTCAACAACACTTTTAAACACTTCAATTTCTCTTTCACTATAATTGCCATCTTGTTTTACAATATTATAAGATGGTAATTCAAATATTACCGTATCAAATCCATTTTCGGTTGGTCTTTCAAAACATACAATAAGATATTCTTCTCCATTTTCTTTTTTTCTCATGTCTGAAGAAACAACTAATGTTCCATCTGAATATGTCACAAATTCATGCATCATTATTATCATCTCCTATCTTCAATCAGTATACCACAAATTATAAAAAATTACTATATATCTTAATGATTTGAACTTTTAAGAACGTCCCTAAAGTTCAAAGTTCACACAAGTCCTATTATAGCCGCATTTCTGCCTGCTTTATCTTTTTCTGTTCTATATGAATGCAATAAATCATTATTACATACTGTACATATTCCTGAATCTATTATATTTTCTTCCTTTAATCCACATTTTTTTAACATGTTAACATTAGCTTTTACTGCATCTATATGGTATTTTTGTTTTCCATCTTTAATTTCTGTTTTTTGTATAATTGATTCATCATTAAAACTTTTCATAAATATATCTTTTACATCATCATTTACTTCAAAGTGACATTTTCTTATTGTTGGTCCTATGCAACAAATTATATCTTTTGGATTGCAGTTATATTCTGTTTGCATTTTTTGTATTGCTATTTTACCTATTTTTTGAACTGTTCCTTTCCAGCCTGAATGAATATTGCCTATTATATTTTTGGTTGGGTCATATAAAAATAGTGATGTACAATCTGCGAATACTAATGATAAAATTTTATTCTTTTGGTTTGTTATTAATCCATCTACTTCTATAAAATCTGAACTTGTATTATTTTCGTTTACCTCTTTTACGATATTAGTATGTGTTTGTTTTGGATGCACAATATTTTCATTATTTATATTTAGCTCTTTGCATATTTTTTTATAATCATTGCTATCTTTGGATTTATTTTTTAAGTCAAAATCTTTTAATGTGTAGCAATGAGTTATTTTGTCTTTGTACTCTAGTAATTTTCTAAATTGTAAATATTGTATTCCATCTTTTTTTACATGGATTACATTTTCGTTTGATAAATCTTTCATATAGTCTGCCTTTCTGAATTTTATTATTGAAAATTATTATAGCATAAAATATGTAATTGTTTAATATATTATTAATTTTTTACAGAATTTTTTGTAACAATTCAATGTCTGTTTGGTGATATTTTTTTGTAGATGTAGCTAAATATTTATAAAATAAAGACATGAAATAAAATTTTCATGTCTTCATTTTATGTTTAAATTTTGTACTATTACTTAGTATAAAAACAGGCATTTTTTACCTGTAATTTATTAATAGAAAATCTCGCACATATGCAAAATGCCAATGTGTGGGAGAGATTTTATTTGTTTTCTTTTGTAGTCATTTGTATTCTTGATAATTAACTACAACAAAGAGACAGCAATGGTTCAGTTCTTGCTGTCTCTCATTTTTACTTATTCATCCTCCGTATATGTTCCCAGCTTTCTAATTCCCAATCACAGATCATATGCTCAATGATTTCTGCTTCCATTTCCGAAGTAATGTTAGGATTCAATGCCAATTCATTATTAATTGTGAAGTTGTGTTGCTTAATTAACGCCATTAATCCTTCTTTTGGAGTTCTCGGATTTGCAGCAACAATATGTTTCACACACAATGCATCGTCATTTGCTAAGTTTGCCAGCACGTTTGTTGGGCATTTTGGATGTTTTACAACACAATACCTAACGCGCATCTCTTCATCCTTGGCTAATACTTCTAACATGCTGGAAGGGGTTGCTAAATTCTTCGCAACATTCTCACGAACGACTGAATCCTCATCCTCCGAAAGTTCCTTCAATACGCATTCATCCGTAACTACTTCCGCTAACATTTTACGCAGTTCAACTCTGCATTCTGTCAGATCAATATTTATCGTCTGTTTTGACATAATAAAGCCTCCTACATTTAGACCCAAACTTTCTTAGAAAGTTTGCTTATGCTTTTTGTTAATGTCTGAACCCAAAATCTAAGTATTACTTATATTCCACACTAACTCCTACTACATAAACTAGTAAGTCACTAGTAAAATGTATCTCATTTTATCATATTTTATGATAAATAGCAATCATTTAAATTGATTATTTTTTCCATTTTATTTTTTCTATTCAAATATCTTATCATCCTTGGTCTGTTAAATCTTTGAATTGTTACAAATATTAAGTCCATTAATGTCCCTAATATAGCTCCTATTAAAAATAACCACACATATCCAAAAAATATTGCAAGTATTAGCGAAATATATCCTGATAAAATATTAACTTCATGAACTATTTCCGCATTGCACATATTTATAATTAATTGCTCTTTTGTATTTTTTTCAAAATCGAACTCTTCTGGATCATACACAGGTGCTTTGTTTTTCCATTTTTTTACATTTAATTTTTTGAACAATTTCTCTTCAAATGATTTTGTTTTAAACCATTTTGACTCAACATTTATTTTATGTTTAAACCTTGGTACTACATTTCCTACAATAACTCTAATTCCGAATTGAAAACCTATTATGAGAAATATAATTGCAATTATGTATAATATTTTTATATTAAAGTAATAATTTAATACAAAGAACACTGCCATTAATATTATTGCACTTAGAGCTGTTAGCTCTGTAGTATTTTTTGATAAACTATCTGTTTTTTTCATATACTACTCCCCTTTTTTACTTATTTCCGACTATTTTTATTAGCTACTTTCAATAATTTTTTTAATAATAATATCTCATTTAAACCTATATACACTATTACTAAAAATATATCACAAAAATAATTATATCCAATTCTTTTATCTTAAACACTAAATCTCAATTTTTTATGTTCCAATTTTCTCCGTCACGTTGACAACATCATTTTATTCTATAAATTATATCAAATTATTTTATCGCAACATAAATTTTCAATTTTTATGTTTTAATTTTCTCCGTCCCCGAAATTCTCCGTCCCCGTTAACATCTTCCTTAATCATTTCAAGTACTGCATTCTTTTCCATTTCGTTTACATAATTATAATGATTGTTAGAATTAGCGGTATCAAATCCACATATTGATTTATATTTACAATAGTCGCATGGTGTTTTTTTCTTTTTATAGTATGGATGAATATCAATATTACCTGACATGATTTCTTTTGAGATTTGTTTGATTATTTTATTCATATATTTTTGCAAATATTCAAATTGCTTTCTTGAAACACCACTTGTTTTTGTTTGACTTAAATCGCCATCTTTTCCTACATATGCTGGAACTATATTTGAGGCTCCTTTTTCTAGTCTGTTGTCCATCATTTTTACTACATTGATATCAGCTAAAATTAAACCCTGCATTTTGAATTTTTTTCTTATTTCGTTTTCAATTTCTTCTTCTGTCATATTTTTTTCTGATTTTATTACTGGATCAATTAAATTAAAATATAGTACCCCTGCTGGTAAAACTTCTTCTTCTTTGCATGCAGCATCTAGGTAGGTTAGTAGCTGTAACTGTAATCCTGCATAAACTGAGTTTAGCTCTATATTTTTAAATGATGATTTATAATCTATTATTCTTATATATTTATCTTGTTCGTCTTTTGCTATGTCGATTCTATCTATTTTTCCTGTTATTTCAACTTTTTTTCCATCACCTAAATCTATTGTTATTGGTTTATATTCTTTTCCTTCTTTAAACTCTACTTCGTTTCCTAATACTTCAAAATCGCTATATTTTAAGCTTTCTAAAATGTATTTCATTGATCTTTTTACAACTCGCTTTAAACGCTCTGCTAATACTTTATATTTTGGTGCGCTAGAGAATATAAAGTTTTTGTTTAGACCTAATTTTTCATTGATTATTTCTTCTATTATTTTATTTGCTTCTTCTTCATCTAAATCTTTTATTTTTATATTTCTTTCTCTTATTTTATCGAAAAAAGTATCTACTGTGTCATGCATAAAAGTTCCTGTATCTAGGCTATCTACTTTAAAACTGTCTTTTTCTGATAAATTAAGTCCATATTTTAAGTAATATGAAAATGGACATGATCTATACTGCTCTAATCTGGATACACTTGTTTTTAGTGTTTCTCCATATAATTTTTCTACATTTTCTTTGTTTATTTTATCTGGTATATTTGTATAATCTATAGCTTTTAAGCTACTTATTAATTTATATTTCCACTTTTCATTTGACATATAATAGTTATATGCAGTTATCCATTTTTCATCAAGCTCTTTTTCTTCATCTCTGTAATCTCTAATTTGATTTAATAGCTCTTCGAATGTTGTATTTTCTGTTAAAATTTCTGACTCTTTTTTTATTATATCGCTTTCTTCTTGTATGCTTGGAAATATCTTTTTAATTTTTGAAACTAGCATTGATGCTCTTAAAGTTTTTCCATCTGAACCTGATGATGAATATGATAAATATACATTTTCGCTTGCTGCTGTGAATGCTTTGTAAATATTAAAGTTATCTTCATATAATCTTTCTATTGTTCCTTTTGCAAGCTCTATTCCGTTTTCTTTTAGATTTTCTCTGTCTTTATCATTAAAATATCCTTCATTTTTATTAACACTTGGAAACATTCCGTCATTTAGTCCTATTATAAAAACTGTTCTTATTTTATGGCTTCTTGATCTATCTATATCTCCTAATATAACTTGGTCTTGAGTTCCTGGAATTTTACCTAAGTTGCTATTTCCAAGCCCTGTTTTTAGTATTTGCATGTATCTGTCAAATGTAATTTTTTCGTCTCCGAATACTAAAACTATTTCATCTAAAACTTGAATTATAATTTTCCAGCTTGTTTCATATTCTGTTGCTATTTCTGTTTTATTTAGTTTTATTAGCTCTTCTTTTTTTTCATTTAATTTTTGGTCAATTTTATTTTCTATTAAAAATTCATATAACCTTTTTGTTATTTCTTTTGCAGAATTTGTTCCTGCCAAATTTTCTTTAAATTTTATTAATGGGTTTACTATTAATTTTCTTATTTCTCTAAATCGTTCAATTTGTTCACGATTATTTTCATCTTCATCATGGAAATTCCATTCACCTTTATACCATTTGCTATATTTTATTCCCCATTTTAAACAGTAATTTTCAAGAGCATATATTTCTTCTTGTGTTAAACTTAAAAAACCTGTTTTTATGTAGTTAAATACAGATTCATATGACCAATTTTTTGCAAATATTTCTAAAATTGATAACAAATATTTTACTATTATATTTTGGCTTAAATCTTTTTTTTCGTCTATGAATACTGGTATTTGATATTTATTAAAAATTACTTTACACAAATTTGAATATGTATCTAGATTTTTGGTAATTATTGAAATATCTCTATAACGATATCCTTCTTCTTTTACTAATTTTACGATTTTTATTGCTATATTTTCTATTTCTGAATATTGATTATTTGCTAAAAATAATTTGATATTTTTTAGATCTTCGTTTTTATACTTTTTATATGGAACTGCATATAAATTATTTTCTAGATGTTTTAGCTCTTCATTTTGAAACCTTAATACATCTTCCATAAATACAGGCTTTTCTATTTTTGAATTTGCTTGTTTTGCTGTATCTATTATTTTTTTAATAGTCTGTTTATTTGCGTAAAATACGTCTGTATCTGGTGATGTGCTTTCTTCTAATAAATCTGTGCATACATTTATTGTAACTTGATTTGCCATATTTAGTAGTATTTTTATTATGTCATATTCTTGTTTTGTAAATCCCACAAATTCGTCAATATATATTAATGTGTTTTCAAATATGTTTGTTTCTGGAAGTTGATTTGCAAGTATTGTTAATACATCGTTTTCGTCTATATATTTATTTTTTATTGTTTCTTCGAATTTATTAAAAACAATCTTCATATCATTCATTTTAGATTTTAGGTATTTGTCTTCTGTTTGATTTATTATTTCGTCTAAATTTTCTACACTTACTCCATGTTTTTTAAACTCTGTGATTTGTGTAGATATTAGATCTATATTTTCATCTGATTTTCCAAGAAAATTTAGGTTTGATTTTTCGTTTAATAATATATTATAAATAAGCATTGCTTTACCACATGATGATAATGCTGTTTTTGTGGCACCTCCTACTTCGTTCATAACTCTGTAGGCCATACGATTAAATGTTAAAACTTCGGCATTTAAAGCTGCTCCCACTCCTACGGTATTTAATAATTCGCGTTCTGCTGTAAATGAAAATTGCTCTGGTGTTATTATATAAATTTTGCTATCTCCATTTATTTTTTCTTTTATTTCATTGAAAATAAATGTGCTTTTTCCTGTTCCAGATTTTCCATATACTAATCGTAATCCCATGGTAAATTTTCCTTTCGTTTTTTGATTTTTTATTATTTTATCAGAGTTTTATTTTTTAGTAAATAAATGTTTGAAAATTTAATTATTTGTATAAACAAAAAGTTGTTTGTGGTTATATAATTGCTTTATCCTTTCGTAAAGAAAATCTTGAGGAAAGGAGGCTGTAATTCATGACAACATCAGACTTAATTTGGCGTTTGATAGAGTTACTTTTAAAAAATAAAGATAACAATTCAAATGATCAAAAAAATTCCAAAGACTAAAACAGTCAATAATAGAAGTGTATTTACCACTACACTTCTATTATTTTTTTGCAAAAAAATGAACTAAATGTTACCACACATTTAGTTCGGCTGTTAATCATGACAACTTTGATTAACCTAAGTTAAGTGTAGTATACTACTTTTTATAAAAAAAGTCAAATAAAAATTAGTAGTATATTACATTTATTATTATATGTTATTTGTAAGTTTGAATTCATAAATTTTTAGATTGTTTGTTTTCAAAAAAATATATATCATATATTTTAGTTATCATTTTAGTTTACGCATTTTAAAATTCCTCAATATACACCAAAAATTTTGGCTATTGTTTTTAGAATTTTTTTATACCACTTTTCTTCTTTTCTTATAACCATTTGCTTATCGCTGTTATTTTCATTTTCTTTAATTTTATTTTCACAATTAATTTCATTTATTTTTTCTTTTTTATCTGCATATTTTATATTCTTATTAAATATATTTTCTGAATGGTATTTTTCTGATTTTTCTTTTTCTATCTTTTCTTCATTTAATTTATGCAATTCTTCCATTATCAATTTTTGTTCTTTATTTAGCAAATATTCCATATTTAAGTATGACAACATTGCTATTGTTTTTCTATTTATATTTTGTTCATTTAATTCTTTAGATTCGTCATAATTCCATTTATATTTTTTATCCTTTTTTTCATTTATAGCCTTTCTTATCTCATCCGGTATTTTTTTTAGCTCTTCTGCATTTACATGCTTAAGTATTTCATCTAATTCCACTAAACATTTTTCATATTCCATTAGTTCTTCACATCCTTCTGCTTTATCTTTCGTTTCTATCCTTCTTTTTAAATAAACTTTTTATTTTTTCTATTATTTTATGTGCCATAGTTATTTCAGATGTTGTTAATCTATTATTTTTATCAAGCTCAGCTATGCTTCGTGACGTTATTAGCATTAAATTTTTAGCTTCTAAAATTTTAGGTAAGTTTTTATTTTTATGTAAGAAATATTTTCCTAGTCGATTTAATTTAGGCAATTCTAGTTGATTTAATTTTTCATTATCATATAAAAACCATTCTCCCACATACTGTAATTTAGGCAATTCTAATTGGACTAATTCTTTATTATGATCTAAGAATCCATCACCTACTTGTTTTAGTTCAGGCAATTCTATTTGATTTAATTTTTCATTATGATATAAAAAACTGTCTCCCACATGCTGTAATTTAGGCAATTCTAATTGGACTAATTCTTTATTATAACATAAGAATTCATCACCTACTTGTTTTAGTTCAGGTAAATATAGTTTATTTAATTTTTTATTAAGATATAAAAAACAGTATCCTACATGCTTTAATTTAGGCAATTCTAATTGAGTTAAGCCTTTATTATGATATAAAAAATCGTCTCCCGCTTGTTCTAAATTTGGTAATTTTAACCTAGTTAATCTGTTATTATAATTTAAAAAATTTGTTCCTACTTGTTTTAAATTGGGCAATTCCAGCTGATTTAGTCCTTTATTACCATATAAAAACTTGTTTTCTATGTTAGTTATATTATTATTTTCGTATTTCACAATCTTATTATCTTTATCAATTCCAATTAATACTGGTTCTTCTATATCTTTTATATATATTTTAATTGTTCTATTTACATTCTCTTCATCAGATTTGACTACCTCTATTTTTTCTATTCCTTTCAAGTCATCAACAAATGAATCCGTTATATTAGCACATGTTTCTATTGTTTTTGCATTTTTATCTATATAAAAATAATCAATTAACAGACCTTCTTCTGGATTTGCAACACTTATTACCTCCCCTCCTGAAATAACTATATTTCCAGGGCAATAATAATTTCCATTTATTTCCATATTATATTTATAATATTTTCCATCATTTGCAACTGTATATCCAGGTATTTCAAAATTTTTATTACTGTAAGTATTTAATTTTAAACCTCTTTCCAATAACAAATTAGCAAAACTCTGCTTTAATCCCGGAGCAATGTTATCTAGATTATTTCCTAATGTACAATTTGGATTTGGTACAGTGTGGTTATATCTACTTATTATCTGTGCTGTACACATTCCAGCTCTATTAAATTGTATTCCTAATACTGATGTACTATATGCATCATCTTTTTTTGGTTCTTGAAAATCTTCTCTTTTTATTTTATCAACATCTTTTTTTACCGCAAAAAAACAATCACGTGTGTTTAACCTTCCGTCCATTATAAATAGTACATAGTACCTCATTTGGTGCATAATACTTTTTAAAGCTTTGTATATCTTCTTCTGTTTTGCACTCGTATAAATTATATCCTGCTTCATCTAATATTTCATATGGTGTTCTTTCTTCTTTATCTTCTCTTTGTTCATCAAATTTACTATAAACAAATTCTTTGAAATCTGTTTCTAATTCATTCTCTGTTATACTTTCATATAAAGAATTACAATTATGTGAAAAGCTTTGCTCTAATATTTCAAGTAACGCTCCCTCTTGCTCTAAAATTACTGGAAATAATTCTCTACATAAATTTTTGAATTTTTCACCAAATATCTTTTTTATTTTCTTAAGCTCTTTTGTATCTGACATTTCTTTCTGCTCCTATCCGTATAATCTTTTCAAATATATCTCTTTATCTTCAATCTCAATTTTTATTACATCCACGTCATTTAAAGTAACATCTTTTCTTCCACAAATATTTTCTATACTTCCGAAAGAAAAATATGTAGTGTATTCTTTATACTGTGGATTTAATAGCTCTGCTGATATATTTATATAATCATTTTCTTTGGGCTCTTTTTCAATATCGAAAAATTCAAAATTTAAATTATAAATATTATTTTTTTCATCTTTCAAAATATAATTATTATTTTTTTTACTTTTAATTTTTAATCTTATCATTTTTTCCCCCATATAAATTAAAGTAATTTTTTGTTTCTTAATTTTCTCTTTTCCAATAAAACAAATATTGTTGTGCAATTCCTGCTAAATTTCCAAATTTTTCAAATGCCATATCATTTATTAATTTTTTGCTTACTTTATTTTCATCTGTATTTTTTATATATAGTTCATTCATTACTCTTCTAACCCACACATCAATTGGAAAAATATCAAATCTTTTTAATGTTGAAAATAATAATATGCAATCTGCTACTTTGGGTCCTACTCCTGATAAAGTTAATAATTGAGATCTTGCTGATTGTGTATCTAATTTATGTAATGATTCTAAATTTATTTCACTATTTAAAATCATATGTGTTGTTTCATATAATCTAATATCTCTAAATCCTAATCCTATCCCTCTAAATTCTGCTACTGTTACATCTTTTAATTGGCTAGCTGTTGGAAATAAATAGTAATCTTCATTTTCAAAAGGGACCTTTGTTCCATATTTTTGTGATAATCTTTCTATTATACCTTTTATTCTTGGGATATTATTATTGGCTGATATTATAAACGAAATTATTGTTTCCCATAAATCTTGGTTTAATATTCTAATTCCTTGACCATATTTGATGCTTGTTTCCATATATTTATCTATTTGAGATAATGTTTGTTTTATTTCAGTATAGTCCCTACTCAAATCAAAATAATCATTTACAATTTGGTTTATATCTTCATTTAAAATCCCCTCAAAATATATATTACCTTTTGCAGTTTTTACATTTAATACACCATTTTTTATTACTCCTGTGTAACTGTCGTCTTCATTTTTATTCCATCTGAAGCATTGACCACATTCAAATATATCTTTTAATTCAAAATCTTTATTTTTTTTGATTACTAAGTTTTGTTTTTCCATTACTTATCTCCCAATATTATCGTTTTTATTATTGTAACAAATTAATGATTAATAGTAAATAAATTGCTATGATTTATTTATTTAATAATTAATAGTTTTAGCCTGTAGAGTAGTGGAAATGGGATTATATTATAAAAAATTTAATGACGCGCAGCTTGGGAGCCATAGGACCTCACAGCCAGCCATCATTTTAAAGCACTTAATTTATTATATTTTCATAATTCTAGCCTGCCGACCAGTAAGGAATGGAATTTTTTATAATATAATCCCTTTGGAACGGCTCATTTTTAGCTGTAATTGTAACTTTTAGAGAAATATTTACACAAATTAAGTGTTATGTATTTACATAATACTTAATTTGTGATATACTAATAAAACGTTTGGATTTCCAAACACATACGTATAAACTTGTTTTTGCCAAATGGCAGGAGGTAAATTATGATTTCTAACACTATTACTGATGTCCGGATTGATGAGTTAAATAGATCGATTGTACTTCCTATAGAAGTAATCGATTTTGCGGATAAACATAATATTTACATCCCTCACCATTTAACTCTTTTTGCCAATGCTCTTTATTCAAGAGAGCTGGTAAAAATGGACTACAAAAAAAGGCTCATGAGCAAAAAAAAATTCCTACTTTATCTTGTAGACGCTATTGTTTTATACAAGAATGCAGGTTGCTCACCAGAAGAAATTATGTCGATAACGGAAGATTTCACGTACGATGATTTTCTTTCCCTTTTTATTGAAAATGGACATGATGTTCACTGGTACAGGCTGTCCCATAGAGTCGTGTGAAATCAAAATAGCACTTACATTATGCATAATTCGCATTTTGCAAGTGCTATTTTTTATTTTTTACATTCTTCTTTTAAATTTTCTAATTCTTCCTTTGTAAAGTCATATTTTTCTTTACAAAATCTACATACAATCTCAGCTTTTCCGTCTGTTTTTATGATATCATCTAGCTCAGTCTTTCCAAGTGAAATTAGTCCATCTTCCATTCGCTTTTTGGAACAATTACATTTATATTTTGGATTTATTTCATCACCTAATATTATTAGTTTATCATCACCCGAAATAAGCTCTGCTATTTCTTCTAATGATTTTTGCGCTTCCAAAAGCTTACTAATTGGTGCAATATTTTTTAAATTTTCTTCTAATTTTGTTATATCTTCATCTGTTGCATCTGGCATTAATTGTACTATATAACCACCTGCACTTTTTACTCCATTTTGATTAACTAATACACCTAAAGCAATAGCAGTTGGTATTTGCTCTGACTTTGCAAAATATTCTGTAAAATCTTCTGCAATTTCACCTGAAACTAATGGTGTAAGGCCTACATATGGCTCTTTTAGTCCTATATCTTTTATAATATATAACATACCATCTTTTCCAACAGCAGTTCCAACATCTAATTTTCCATCATTTTTTAGTGGAATATCTACATTTGGATTTTTTATATAGCATTTTGAATCTCCATTTTTATCTGATACTACAATCATTGTATCTATTGGCCCATTAGATTTTATTTGTAATGTTACAGCATCATCATCTTCTTTTAAATTACTCCCCATCAAGCTTCCCATAGTTAATAATCTACCTAGAGCTGCTGTTGTAACTGGACTTAAATCATGAATTTTTCTTGCTTCTTCAACCATATTAGTAGAATTTATACACTTAATATTAATTTTTCCTCCGTAAGCTAAACATTTAATTATTCTATCTTGCATTATTTTCGCTCCTTATAAAAATATACTTTATTTTACCAAAATATATTAATAAATTCAATACATTAATAAAATGTTTATTTACAAAATCTATGTTTTCCTATTGTTATAACATGCGGCCTAGACCATATCCAAGCATTTGTTGCTGTATTTGGATTAAAATAATATATAGACCCATATGTTGGATCCCATCCATTTAATGCATCTTGTGCTGCTTTTTTTGCTGTTTCATTCGGAGTTAAATTAATTTGTCCATCTGATACAGCGGTAAAAGCTCCTGGCTCATATATTACTCCAGCTATTGTATTCGGAAAAGAACTGCTCTTTACTCTATTTAGCACCACCGCTGCAATTGCAACCTGACCAGTATATACTTCTCCTCTTGCTTCTGCATACACGGCTCTTGCCAGTAAATTAAGATCTGTAGAATTTGTTGTTGATGTTGTATTAGATGAACTTTGCATTATTCCCATTGCATTTAAAGTGTTTTTTCCTGCAATTCCATCAACAGTTAACCCATTTTTTCTTTGAAATAATTTTACTGCATTTAAAGTTTGTGTTCCATAAATTCCATCGATGTTACCTGTATAATATCCCCATCTTTTTAATTTTGTTTGTATTGTTCTAACTTCTTCTCCTCTTGAACCATATTTTGATAAAGCTGCACTGTATTTAATAAATAAAAACGAATTACATACTATAATTAATATACTTATAATAGATATTATAAGTAATCTAATTTTTTTCTTATTTTTTACACTCAAAAAATCACCCCATTTGTTCATATAATTTCCAAAACAGGGCGATTTTATTCATTATTGTATATTTTTAAACCCTTTTATAATAAATTATTAGATTGGATTATATTAATATTTTCCATTTAGAGCAGTAATTTATGAGTATTAGATTTTAACTAAAACAAACCTACAATATTTCCATTTTCATCTATATCTATTTTCTCTGCTGCAGGAACTTTGGGTAATCCTGGCATTGTTATGATATTTCCTGTGAATACAACAATAAATCCTGCACCTGCTTTTATTTCTATATTTTTTATAGTTATTTCAAATGGATTTATGCATTGTAAATTTTTAGGATCATCTGAAAATGAAAATTGTGTTTTTGCAATACAAATTGGTAAATTTGTATAACCCATCTTTTCAGCTAATTCTATTTTATTATTAGCACATTCTGTATAATTTACAGCACTTGCACCATATACCTTTTTACAAACATTTTCAATTTTTTCTTTTATAGAATCTTCTAATTCATATGAAAATTTAAGTTCAGATTTTTGCTTTGCTATTTCTTTTACTTTATTAGCTAAATCAATTGCACCTTCACTTCCTTTTGCCCAACATTCTACTAAACTCATTTCTATATTATTTTCTTTTAATATCTGTTTTAAAGTTTCGATTTCTGCATCAGAGTCATTTTGGAATCTATTTATTGCTACTATAGCATTTAATCCAAATACATTTCGTATATTTGAAATATGCTTTAACAAATTATCTGACCCTTTTTTTAGATGCTCTATATTTTCTTTTTCTATTTCTTTTATATCCATACCACCATGATATTTTAATGCTTTAATAGTAGCTACACAAACGACTACATCAGGCTTTATTCCTGCAACTCTAGATTTTATATCAATAAATTTTTCAGCACCTAAATCGGCACCAAATCCAGCTTCAGTTACTACATATTCTCCTAATTTTAAACCCATCTTTGTAGCAATTATACTATTACATCCATGTGCAATATTTGCAAATGGGCCTCCATGTATTAATACAGGATTATTCTCAAGTGTTTGTACTAAATTTGGCTTAATTGCATCCTTTAATAATACTGTAAGTGCTCCCTCTGCTTTTAAATCTTTAGCAGTTATTTTTTTACCATCTTTATCATATCCAACTATAATTTTAGATATTCTTTCTTTTAAATCTTCTAAGTCTTTAGATAAGCAAACTATTGCCATTATTTCTGAGGCAACTGATATGTCGAATCCGTCAATTCTTTCTTTTGTATTTTTTTCTCCAGATAGACCTGTATTTACTTTTCTTAATTGTCTATCATTTAAATCGACACATCTTTTCCACGTAACTTGTTCAAAATTTAATTCATTTCCGTAATATATATGATTATCAATCATAGCAGATAATAAATTATTTGCAGAAGTTATTGCATGAATATCTCCTGTAAAATGTAAGTTTATATCTTCCATAGGAATAACTTGAGCATATCCTCCACCAGTTGCTCCACCTTTAACACCAAACACTGGTCCAAGTGAGGGCTCTCTTAATATTCCTATAGCTTTTGCACCAATTTTATTTAGTGCATCTGAAAGCCCTATACTTACGGTTGTTTTTCCCTCTCCTAATGGTGTTGGGTTTATTGCTGTTACTAATATTAACTTTCCATCTTTTTTATTTGCTATTTTTTTATTTAAGTCTAAATTTATTTTAGCCTTATATTTTCCATATTGCTCTATATATTCTTCATTTATTTCTAGTTTTTGTGCAATTGTGCTAATATTTTCCATTTTAGCTTTTTTTGCGATATCAATATCTTGCATATTTTTGCTCCTTTCTTTTATAATTTCCTAAAACAATAGCGGGCTGAATTATATTTTATACAAAAAAATTACATTACAACCCGCATTTTATTGTTTATTATTTTATAATTATTTAAACAATTAATCCTACTACTATTCCTATTGTAGCTCCAACTATTACTTGTGTTGGAGTATGACCTAAAACTTCTACTAATCTTTCTGTAACTTGCACTCCAGATAATCCAGGAGTTTCTATAATTTTGTTTAATAATTTGGCTTGTTTTCCAGCTGCTCTTCTAACTCCTGCTGCATCATACATAACAACACATGCAAAGATTACCGAAAGAGCAAATATTGCTGAATTTGTTCCATAATCTTTCCCTATCATAGTTGCCAAAGATGTAACTACTGCAGAATGAGAACTTGGCATTCCACCAGCTCCCATTATTCTCTTAAAATTAAACTTTTTCGTTACTATTAAGTCATACATAACCTTAAATGATTGTATTGCAAACCATACCAATATTGGGACAATTAAATATTTATATTGTTGAAAAAAGTTTATCATTTTTATCTCCTTTTATTATCACTATTCAGTTTCAAATTTTTCTTCACTAAAATTATCTTTTCCGTCATTAATTAATATTGTAATCTTTTTCTCTGCGTTTTCCAAAATTTCACTACATTTTTTAGATAATTTCATTCCTTCTTCAAATTTTGCTACCGCTTCATCTAAATCTAATTCATTTTTTTCTAATTGATTTGCAATTTCTTCTAATTGTTTCATAGCAGTTTCAAAATTAATTTTTTTGTCTTCTTCACTCATTTTCTTATTCCTTTCTAGATTCTACTAAAAGTTATTTTTTAGTATGTTAATAAATAACAAATATTAATTAGTAAATTCTCCAGTTTTTGGGTTTACAGTATACCATGCTAAAGATGCTGTTGTTTCAGAATTATTAACAGAAACAACATAATTTCCATTTGAATCTATTGCTTGAATTTTAAAGTATACTCCATCTGAACTTCCC
This sequence comes from Clostridia bacterium, assembly GCA_017937285.1. Classification (GTDB taxonomy): domain Bacteria; phylum Bacillota; class Clostridia; order TANB77; family CAG-508; genus CAG-492. Next base: position 6,797 of record JAGBDU010000015.1, on the reverse strand, counting down.
CAATCTTTTTTCACTATTTCAATAACTTTTTCTTCATCATTATTAGATTCTAATTCAGAATCATTATTTGGTGTAACATTTGGCTTTTCTAATTCATTTTTTTCTTCTGGCACAATATTTTGATTTTCGGCTTCTATAGTATTATTTTCTATATTATTTATTATATTATTTTCTATTATATTGTTTTCTACAATATTGTTATCTTCTATTATAATATTGTTGTTTTCGTTCATTCCTGACACTATATTATTACTTTTATTATTACCTTCTTTTAAATATTTTGTACATCCAATATATGCAAATGTAAGTGCTACACCTATTATAATTATTATACAAATAATTATAATTTTTTTTTCTTTTTTACTCATATGTACTTCACTCCTTTTATTAACAAATCTTTGCTTTCGTTCTTCCATCTATTAATCTTATGCTTATTTCTTCATCGCTATTTAAATCTTTTACTGATTTTACTACTTTTCCCTGTTTCTCTACTATTGAATATCCTCTCATTAATGTTTTTAATGGGCTTAGGTTATCTAATTTTGTAATTAATTCTATCATTTCTGATTTACTACTTTGAACTTTATTATTAATACTATTCTGTAATGATTTATTTATTATATCTATTTTTAAATATTTATCATGAATATTTTGCAATGGATCTCTAAATACTTTATTCATCATACATTTTTCATATCTTAATCTCATTATTTCAGTCTTTTTCTTTAATGCATTTTTATATCTTAAATTATAACTTTCTAACTTTATTTGTATATCTGAAACATTTGGTACTGCAAGTTCTGCTGCTGCAGATGGTGTTGGTGCTCTTAAATCTGCAACAAAATCAGAAATAGAAAAATCAGTTTCATGTCCTACTGCTGATATAACTGGTAGCTCTGATTCATATATTGCTCTTGCAACAATTTCTTCATTAAATGGCCATAGATCTTCTAAGGATCCTCCTCCTCTTGCTAAAATAATAACATCTGCCAAATTTTTTTCATTCATTATTTTTATGGCTTTAGCTATCTTTTCAGCTGCACCTTCTCCTTGAACTGGTACTGGTAATAATCTTATATACACATTTGGATTTCTTCTTGTTGATACATTTATGATGTCCCTTATTACCGAACCTGTATTAGATGTTAAAACCCCTATACATTTAGGAACTTTAGGAATCTGTTTTTTATGTGATGGGTCAAATAGTCCTTCTTTTTCAAGTTTTGCCTTAAGTTCTTCATATGCGATATGCAAGCTACCTAATCCATCTTCTTGCATTGCTTTACAATAAATTTGATATACTCCATCTCGCTCGAATACAGAAACAGTCCCTAATATCATTACTTTCATTCCATCTTTTGGAATAAATTTTAAATTAGCCGTATATGATTTAAACATAATACATTTTATCAATGATTTTTCATCCTTTAAGGTGAAATACATATGTCCAGTATAATGATGTTTAAAATTCGATATTTCACCTTTTATAAATACATTGTTTAGATATTCATCATTTCCTATTTTTTCTTTAATATATTGATTTAACTCTGTAACTGTAATTGGATTATATTCCATTATAAACCTCTTTCTATTTAAGTTATATTGTTATCTTTTATAACACTTGCTAATATCCCATTTATAAATGATGGCGATGTTTCTTCTCCATATTTTTTTGCAAGCTCAACAGCTTCGTTTACTACAACTTTATATGGAATTTTTTTATATATTATTTCATATATAGCAATTTTTAATATTGACATATTTATTTTTGAAATTCTATCAATATTCCATTCTGATTTTAAATTTTTAGAAATTTGTGCTTTTAAATCTGAATCTAATTCAATAATTTTTAGTACAGTATCTTTAATATTTTCTTTATTTTTTTCTTGTATATCACTATTTTCTAAATAAACATTTATTTGATCTAAATTTTCACCTTTTTGAACTTCTAAACTATAAATTAATTTGAATATTTCTTCTCTTACTACAGATTTATTCATAAATATCAACATTCCCTTCTACATTTTGTCTATTAAGTTCTTTAGTTTTTCTTTTACAATTTCTTTATTCTTTTGAATATAATTTCCAGCCCATATTCCTAGAACTATAAATATAATTGCTATTATAAATCTATATAAACTTGTACAAGCTAGCACAAGTGCTATAATTCCACCAATAATAGCTCCTCCAAATTTATGAAAGAAACTTCCAATTCCATCCATAGTTTAATTACACCTCCTAATTAGTTTAATCAACTGTATTTTTTTTAAGTTTCTATTACATCTTGTTTTTTATCTGTTTCTTTATTTATCATATTAACTTCTTGTTCTTTTTCTATTTTTTTATGCTCTATATTAATATTTTCTCTTTCTTCTGTTTTTTTATCTATCATATTAGCGCCTTTTTTTTCTTCTATTTTTTTATCTATTTTATTAATTTCTTTTTTCTCTACATCATCTATCTTTATGTTTACTTGTTTTACTTCTAAATCAAAATGCTCTTTTATTTCATTTTTTATCTTCATTTGTAATCCGATTGTAAAATCTCTTACTTTTACATCTGAACTTAATAATATTGATATATATACGCTTAAATTATTTGCTGGATCTATATCAATAATTACTTTAGTTTCTGGATTACTAGATACTGCATCATTTATAACATTCTTTACAGTATTTTCTATTGCATTTTTTGATATTAATAACCTTCCAGAATCATTTTCTAATAAAATATCTGTTGTATTTGATTTTTTTATTTTTTTGCGACTTCTAAAAAATAAACATTTTATAGAAAGTAATATAAATATTATAGATACACCTAATACTATAATTGATACAGATGCATCTGTTAATACTAATTCTATCCATTCAGTAATATTTTCTATATCTATTACCCTAAATATAAGTAAACAAATTATTGATGAAATAATTAATATTAAAAGTGAATATATAATTAAAACAAATTTTTCTAATATTTTCATAAAATACCTTCTCTTTAATATAAATTCTTAATTATTTGCTAAATTAGATGCAAAAACTAAATTGAGCTGATGTATTAGCTCAATTTAGTTTGCAAATTATTCAGATATTGTGTCAGTCTTTTTTTCTATATTTGTATTTACTCCTTGAACATGTACATTTACTTCTGTTACTTTTAATCCAGTCATTGTTTCAACAGCTTTTTTTACTTTAGTTTGAATTTCAAAAGCTATTTCTGGAATTCTTACTCCATATTCAACAATTATATTTACATCGATTTTAGCTTCTTTTTCTGTAACTACTACTTTTATTCCCTTTGATAGATTTTTCTTTCCACTTAGTACTTCACTTATTCCGCCAGCAAAACCACCAGACATTTCATAAACACCTTGAATTTCTGATACTGCCTTTCCTGCAATAACAGCAACAACTTCATCTGCTATTCTTATTTTATTATTATTTTCATTATTTACTACCATTTCGTTTGGTTGTTCAACATTCATTAATTCATTATTATTTTGTTCTTCCATAAAAATACCTCCTATGATATATTTTGCATTATTAGTATACCAATTTCTGTTAAATAATACAAGCATTATTTTTAATTTTTAAATAAACTCTTCCCAAACAATATTTGCAAAATCAATTCCTTTTTTTGTCAACATTATTTTTTTATCATTAATCTCTAATAAATCTGCTTTTTTCATTCTTTCTACTTCTTTTTTGTATTTTTTTATTGGATTTATCTGAAATTTATTTTTAAACTCTTCTATACTAATTCCTTTAAGCATTCTTAATCCTAAAATCATATATTCATTCATCATGGTATCAGAATCTTGTTTTTCATGTATTATAACATTTTTTTCATATTCTTTATTTTGTATATTTTTAATATACTCTTCTATATTACATATATTAGAAAATCTCATAGAATTCAAATATGAATGAGCAGAAATGCCTACTCCAATATATTCCTTTTGTTTCCAACAATCAGTATTATGCCTAGATTCATATGACGGTTTTGAAAAATTAGAAATTTCATATTGTATATAGTTATTTTTTTCTAGTACATCTTTTACTCTCCAATACATGGCTCTTTCAATATCCTCATCTAAAAGTTTAACTTCTCCATTTTCAATTTTTTTCTGTAATATAGTTCCTTCTTCAATTATTAATGAGTATACAGAAATATGTTCTGGATTTTTTTCTAATATCTTTTCTAAAGTTTCGTCTATATCTTTAATAGTTTGGTTTGGTAATCCTATCATTAAATCTACATTTATATTTTTAAAACCAGTTTTTCTTGCTAATTCATATGTTCTTTCAAACTCCATGTAATTATGTATTCTACCAATTTCTTTTAAGATTTTATCATTTGCAGATTGTAAACCTATACTTAATCTATTTATTCCACATTCTCTATATTTTTTCATTTTGTTTTCAGTTATTGTTCCTGGATTTACTTCAATCGTAATTTCTACTTCTTTAGAAAGTTTAAAATCATTTTTTATTTCAAAAATAATCTCTTCAATTTTATTGCTATCAACTATTGAAGGTGTTCCTCCTCCAATATATATAGTTTTTATCAAATATTGTTCCTTATCTTTAATATTTTTTATTTCTTCTATAACTGAATATATATATTGATTTTGCATATTTAATTTATTAGCAAATGAACAAAAATCACAATAATAGCATTTTTGTTTACAAAATGGAATATGTATATATAATCCTATTTCTTTCATTTTAAATTCCATTCCTTTCTAGCTTTGCTCAAAGGCACATAATTTATTTTCTTAATTCTTCTGCAAATTTTGAAATGGCTGATAATCTATGGCTAACCCCAGATTTACTTATTGTATTTCCTAATAAACTTACTAATTCTGTTAATGATGCATCTGGATGTTTTAATCTCATGTTAGCAACAATTTTTAGATTCTCTGGTAATTCTCCAAATTTCTTTTTAGATTTTATAAAATTTATATCTTCAATTTGCTTATTACCAGCTTTTATAGTTTTAGTAAAATTAGCAGTTTCACAATTTATTAATCTATTAACATTATTTCTTGTTTCTCTTATTACTCTGTTTTCTTCAAATTTTAGTACAGCACTATTAGCTCCTATAAATGCTAAAAACTTAGATATTTCTTCACCTTCTTTTATATAAAGAGAATACGAATTTTCTTTTTTCATTTTTTTTGTTAATATATTATATTTAAATAATAAATCATATATATTATCTAAATTTTCTTTTTCACTAAAATTTATTTCTAGATGATATTTTTTTTCAGGATTGCTAATATACCCGCTTCCTAAAAAAACTCCTCTTATCAAAGATTTATCAAGAGCTTCATCGCTTTTTAATTTTTTAAATATTATTTTATCTGCATTATAATAGATTTCATCAAAATCTTTTTTTAGTTTATATTCTATTGAAAAAATTTTTCCTTTTATTTCAATATTATAATCTTCTATATTACAATTTTTTAATAGTTTTCCAAATCGGTTAATATTATATTCATTTTCTGTAGAAAATCTAATATTGTTTTTACATTTTATCGTATTGTTACCTATTAAATAACCTATTAACTCTCTTTCTACTTGATCTTTTTTAGCTAAATTATCTATTTTACTTAAATCTTCTTTTGTCTTTGATGAAAAGGACATATTATTACCTCCTTATACTAGCTACAATTATTCTATCATTTTTTCCTAAGTCTTTTTTTGAATAAATATCCTTATAATAGTTACTTTTATTTAATAAATTTATTACATCTTCCTTTTGGTCATATCCGATCTCTAAAAATATTTTTCCATCGTTTGATAAATATTTATATGAATTATTAACAATTATTTTATAGAATTTTAAACCATCTTGTCCTCCATCCAAAGCTATACTCGGTTCTTGTTGTACTTGAGTATCTAATCTTTTTATTACTTCTGTTTTTATGTATGGAGGGTTTGAAACTATTATATCAAAATTATTATCATTAATTTTTGTAAACATATCTGATTCTATAAATTTTATTTTTCTATGCACAAGATTTTTTTCTGCATTTAATTTAGCAATTTGCAATGCTTTTACACTTATATCAGAAGCAACAATTTCTGCGTATTCTATATATTTCGCAAGTGCTATAGCTATAGCTCCACTACCAGTGCATAGGTCTAATATTTTACACTTTTTTCCATTGTATTGATTTATTATTTCTTCAACTAATATCTCTGTATCTGGTTGAGGAATTAATACATTTTCATCTACATAAAAATTTAGATTCATAAACTCTTGTTTATTTATTATATATTGAACTGGTACACCTAAAACTATTTTTTCTAATAAGGTTTTATATCTCTTGATACTATTTTCATCTAATTCTTTTTCATAAAATAAAATTATTTTTTCTTTTTCTATATTAAAAATATATTCTATAAGTAACTTTGAAATTATTCCTGCATCTTCAATTTTATTTTTACTTAAATATATTTTAGCATAATTTAATAATTCTTTTAAATTCATATTTTTCAGTCCTTAATTATTTTTAAACAAAAAAAGCCCCCGCTTTAGCCGTTTTGATTAAATGAAATTTTAAGGACCTGCTCTTGCAGGTGGGTATCTTGTTAGATGCTCCTGGGTTTCTTAATACTAGTTAAGCTTACACACCACATCTAAAGGCAGATTCCCGTTTTAAACTTGTTGGTTCTAAAATTCCAGTCTACACGTACTATGCAGGGATTTATTATTTTTTTATTACTTATATACTATCATATCTCTATTATTATTTCAAGTACTTTTTTTTATTTTTTATTTTTTATATTTAT
>JAGBDU010000059.1 GCA_017937285.1 Clostridia bacterium | reverse complement strand
GAGAAAATTTTCTCCGTCCCCGATTCTCCGTCCCCGATTCTCCGTCCCCAAATTCTCCGTTCCTAATTCTCCGTCCCCAAAACTGCTATTGCGCATTTTATTCCGTCAACTGCAGCTGACATTATTCCTCCGGCATATCCTGCTCCTTCTCCACATGGATATAGCCCTTTTATGTTTGAAATTTTGTTTTCATCTCTTGTTATTTGTACTGGTGATGAGCTTCTTGTTTCTACTCCTGTTAAAATTGCATCTGAGTTTGCGAATCCTTTTATTGATTTATCAAAGTGTTTTATTCCTTCCACTAATGTTTTAGATACAAACTCTGGTAATATTTCATTTAAATTTGAAAGTGTTACTCCTGGTTTATATGTTGGCTTTATTTCTCCGATAAATGTAGATTTTTGATTTTTTTCAAAGTCTTCAAATCTTTGTATTGGTGCATAATAATTGCTGCCTGCTAATTTGAATGCTTTTTCTTCTAATTCCTTTTGAAAATACATTCCTTCTAATGGAGATTCTCCTTTGAAATCATCTGGAGTAACATTTACTAAAACTGCACTATTAGCATTTTCTCCATCTCGTGCAAATTTGCTCATTCCATTTGTTACTATTGTCCCAGGTTCACTTGATGAAGCTATTACTGTTCCTCCTGGGCACATGCAAAATGTGTAACATGAACGCTCTTCTCCATGATATGCCATTTTATATTCTGCTGGTGGTAATTTTAATTTTGTCATTTCCCCATATTGAGACTTGTTAATCATTTCTTGTTTGTGCTCTATTCTTACTCCAACAGAAAAATTCTTTTTTTCCATTTTTACACCTTTTTCATATAGCTTTTCAAATGTATCTCTTGCACTATGTCCTATTGCTAAAATCACAGTATCTGTTTCTATTTTTTTACTACAAATAACTGCTGTTATTTTAGAATCTTTTATTTCAAAATCTACAACCTTTTCATTAAATAAAAATTCTCCACCAAGCTCTATTATTTTATTTCTCATATTTCTTATTATATTTATTAAATTATCTGTTCCAATATGTGGCTTGTTCATATATAAGATTTGCTCTGGGGCTCCAAAATTGTAGAATTCTTGTAGTACTTTTTTACATAGTGGATTATGTATTCCACTTGTAAGTTTTCCATCTGAAAAAGTTCCAGCTCCTCCCTCTCCAAATTGAACATTTGAAATATTATTTAACTTTCCTGTTTTTTGAAATTCTTCAACATCTTTTTTTCTTTCATCTACAGTTTTTCCTTGCTCTATTACTATTGGTTTTATTCCGTTTTGAACAAGTGTTAATGCTGTAAATAAACCTGCTGGGCCTGCACCAACTATTACTGGTCTTTGCGAACTTTTTCGATTTATATTTATTTTTATTGGTTGCTCTTCTTCCATTTTTTGAACGTTTTTTATTTTGTTTTCATCTTTACATTTTAGCACTACTGAATAATTATAAAATATATCTGATTTATTTCGAGCATCTATGGATTTTTTTATAATTCTTTTTTCTACTACATCATTTATGTTTATTTTGTATTTTTTACAAATTTTTTCAAAAAGTTGATCATTAGATAAATCTTCTCTTATTTTTATATTCGTTATTTTTATCATTATACTTTCCTCTATTTAAAATTTTGTATTATTATATTATAGTTTTATATGAATTACAATACATATGATTGGGGACGGGGCAAAAAATTAAAGTTGTCATAATTTTGCCGATTTATGACAACTTTAATTTTTTGCCCCGTC
>JAGBDU010000058.1 GCA_017937285.1 Clostridia bacterium | reverse complement strand
TATTTATTATAATCAAATGTTCGGTTTAAGAATTTTTAACCAAACAAAATTTAAAAATCTTAAATTTGAAATTTATAAAAATTTTAATTTAAAATTCAAAATTTAAATTATTAAAAATTATTTTATTAAATTATAAATTTTTATATTTTTATAATAAAAAATTACAATTCTTGAAAATATGGCTCTTTCCCCTACTTCACCATTTTTTTTGTTTTAAGAAAAATTATGTTTTTTTAGCATTTTATCAAATCCATCAATTCCTGCAAAGAATTCTATACTTCCTTTTTTCTTTTTTTGTTTGTAGCATATTTGCTCTCTTAAAAAATACATAAAAAACATTTTCTATATTAAAATTATATAGAAAATGTTTTGATTTATTTTTTAGGTCTTATAGTTCTTGTTTCATGAATTGTTCCATTAGGATATTGCGTAGCTGAATATTTAATTCCTTTACTATTTTTTGCTTTTAGTACTTTTCTATTAGATTTTGTTACATAACCTTCAACTTTATCTCCTGGATTAGAAAAGAAACCACAAAATGTTTTTATTAATTCTCCCATTACTGTACCTCCTTAATATACTATATTATTTAATCTAAAATAATTATAGTATTTTTATAGTGTTATGTAAAGCTTTTGACTATTTTTTCCATCTGCTTATCTATTATGTAAGTAAAAATTTTTAAATAAGAGCTTATCCATGATTAGGAGCAATTGTATGTATGTCTGGATTCTCAACATCTATAATTAATCATTATTCAAAAAATTCATAACCAAATCAATAATTACTTCTTTTTCTTTTGGATTAGATTCAGCAATTAATAGGGTAAGGGCTGCTAATGTATTATTATCAATAACTTGTATACCATCTTTATATAAGATACCATAATAATTCAAAAAGTATATAAATAGAGTAGCAGCAATTCTTTTATTTCCATCTGCAAATACATGATTTTTTACTATTAAATATAAGAAATTTGCTCCTTTTTCTTCTATGCTTTTATAAATATCTTGTCCTGCAAAACTTTGATAAATATTTCCTATAATTGACTCTAAACCTCTATCTCTTTCTACTGCAAATAGTGAGCTTTCTTCATTAAATCTTAACTTATTTATTATATCTAAACATTCTTTATATTCAATTCTTCGTCCATCTATATTCCCATCTATTTTCTTTAATGTTCTGTGATCATAATCATCTAATAGATTTAACGCCTTTGAATAATCTCCAATTACTTTTAATATTTCTTTAGCATCTCTAGCTTCTAATCTCTCATCCATACGATTTGCTATATCTATTAATTTGACAGTTTTTTCTAAATAATCCAATCGTTTTTGATTTATAACATATCCTTTTAACATATAATCTTTTAAAATTCTAGTTGCCCAACGTCTAAAAATAATACCTTTTTGAGATTTTACTCTATATCCAACAGAAATAATCATATCTAAATTATAGTAATTAGTAGGTTTGTCAGAAAATTCGGAATTTCCGAATTTAGTCATTGTCTCTTCTTTTGTTAATTCACCTTCCTTATAAATGTTTTTAATATGCTCATTAATAGTAGATTTTGCTTTATCAAATAATTCAGCCATTTGATTTTGTGTAAGCCACACAGTTTCATCTTTTAGGTTTACCTCTAATTTTACACCTTGATTTTCAAACAAGATGATTTCATTTTTCTTTTCGTCCATACGAACCACATCCTTTTCTTAAAATTTAGTTCTAATTGCAGTATTTAGTATGTACAAATTATATTTATGTTCGTGTCTGAACTAGTGAACTAATTATATAATAAGAATAAATGTTTGTCTATAGATTTTGAAATAATTTATTAATACAAAAGACTGTCCATTATCAAAGTTTCGTGCAAGATATTCAATTATTTGTTTTTAACCATAAGATTTTTCTCTTTTTCATGCAATACTTCTATAAATAAAATTTTATATTAGACACGAAAAAACTGTTTTTATAAATTATTTATAACTAATCTCAATACTATTTCCAAAACAATCCTACATGTAATTGTCATTAGTAGAATTGTAGCACAGACAATAGCACATACTAGTATTATATCTTTAAATCTTTTTATAAAAAAACGATACTCGCTAGTATTTTTCATGTCTTTAAAATTTCGCAACATTAATTCTTCTTCAATCTCTTTTACATAAAATTCATCTATATTATCCGGATTATAATATATTGTCACCATCTTTCCTGCATATTTTTGATTATATAATTCTAAGGCTCTTTCTTTTTCATAGATTGTATATCCATCCAAATCATCAGGTCCGTAATTTCCATGTTGATGTTTTTTCATATTGAATGCCATTGATTGTAAAAATGTATTTTAATACTACATGATAAATAATATCTTTATTGTATCGACCTTGTCTAATATATTTTCTCTCCCAGATACAATTGTTTTTACTTATTTTGCCTATTACGTGATGTGAACATCTTTCAATTGTTTTATTATATTCTCTATTGAATAATTTATGTAATAAATAGTTAAGTACAATTAAGATAATTGCAAATAAAAATACTAGTAGACAATAAACTATCATACCTTTCATATTTTCCTCCTATATATACAATTTTTTAATCTAAAAAAATTTTACCAACCCATAAAAGAATGTCCAATTCTAACAATTCATTTTTTACTTTTCTATAGACATTATAATTACTTCTTCGTAATTTCATTATTAATATTATATCATATTTTTTGTGATGAAACCTATAAATTTTACTAATATTAAATTTAAAATGATTAAAATTAAATCATAAAGTTTTTTATTTCCTAATAAACCTATTTTTGCTCCACATATTGAGCACTCCTTTTTATCAAATAATCCCATTTATATTTTAATATATTATAACAAAATGTTTTGAAAAAATTTGTAGAAATTTGTCTTTTTTTATTTTTTATTTATAATATCCAATTTTATCACAAATAATAGTAAGAATAAATACCATTATATAATATATATTTTTATAATATAATTCCTTTGGAACGACTTATTTTAAGGCACCTGAACTGTAACTAATTCCTTTGGAACGGCTTACTTTTAGCCGTGAATTGTAACACTAATTTTATAAAAACTAAAAATAAATTGATGTTTTTATATTGACTTTAATAATATAGATATATAAAATAACTACAATAAAATTCGATAAAAGGAACGTGATACATATGAAAAAAGTTAATATAAACATAGAAGGAAATCCAAGCTTTTTAAACTCATTTTTAGATTATACAGCTACTATTTTAAATAAATCACCTAATACAGTTAAAGAATATAATTATGATTTAAATACATTTTTAAAATATATTTTATATCATTTTAAAATGACTAATGAAAAAGATATTAAAGAAATTAATATAAAAGATATGTCTATTGATACTGTTGCCAAAATAACTTTAGATGATATTCATTCTTTTTTATTTTTCTTAGCTAATAACTATCAAAGCAAAGCTGCAACTCGTGCCAGAAAAATTTCTAGTATTCGTGTATTCTTTAATTATATGTGCAATAAGAAAGGATTAATAGAAAAAAATCCTGCTCAAAATTTAGAAACTCCAAAACTTGATAAACGTATTCCAAAATACTTAACTTTAGATGATAGTAAAAAGCTATTAGAAGCGGTAAAAGATGTTGATGATAGAAATAATGAACGAGATTACGCTATTATTACATTATTTTTAAATTGTGGTATGCGTTTATCTGAATTAGTAGGAATAAATATTAAAGATATAAATTTTAATGACCAAAAATTAAACGTTATAGGAAAAGGAAATAAAGAGCGTACTATTTATTTAAATACTGCATGCATGGACGCCATAAATAAATATCTTGCTATACGTCCCCATGACAAAGTGCAATATGATTCAAAAGATGCTTTGTTTTTAAGTGAACGAAGAGAACGCATTAGTAATAGAACAGTTCAATATATAGTAAAAAAAGAGCTTAAAAAAGCTGGTTTAGATACAAATAAATATTCAGTTCATAAATTAAGACATACTGCTGCTACTCTTATGTATAAATATGGAAATGTTGATATCAGAGCTTTACAAGAACTTCTAGGACATGAAAGTATTTCCACAACAGAAATTTATACTCATGTAGATAATACACAAATTAGGAATGCTGTTGAAAGTAATCCTTTGGCTAATATTAAATAAAAAAGTCTCTACTATAAATAGAGACTTTTTTACATGAATAAACGTGCATATACCATAATATAAAAGTAAATTCAGTTAATATCCTTCCACTGTACATTGTTATTTATTAAAAACAGCTCCAAATCCAGTTGCTATTGGTCTTGTTACATGTGCACCTGTACTATTTATCGGATCATTAACTAATTTTCCATTTTCGACCATTGCAGTAGATGTTCCACCATCTAAAGCCGAAGCATTATAAGCTCCATAATTTTGCATTATTTCTAACAAATCTTCCATTGTTGCCCCAGGCATTGTTGCCCTTCTTCCATCTATAGCAAGCATTAACACGATACCATCTTTTCTTTGGCCTATTGCAGTTCTTGGAGCTGTTCCCCATCCTCCATTTCCTACTACTTTTGATGATTCTCCATTAATTATAAGAAAAGGTCCACATGTTACGGCATCTCTTATTTTTAGATTCTGAGCTTGTTTTAATGTCATTTTTCCTAATACTAATTTATCATCTTCATTAAAGCCTATAAGTCCTCCAACTCCATTGTATGAAGTATTTGTTATTACTTTACCATTTGAAATTGTTAATCCTTGAGGAGACCCACCTGCACCACCATATGCTAATTCTTGTGAATTAAGTTCTTCAGATGATGTAGTAAGACCTGTAAAAACGCCTCCATTTATAGCAATAGTTGCTCCTGCATCATTTGCCATATCAGTTAGATATTGTCCTTCCTTTTTCAAGTTATTTGTTACTAAAGTTTGTATGGATGATGGATCGTATATAACTGCTAAATATCCAGTATATTTACTAGTTGTCATCTTTATAATTTTATAATCTGGATGATTTGGATCTTTTTCTAATACTGCTTTTTCGTATTCATTTACATATGTAATTTTGCTAGTTGAAGCTGTTGTTGTAACAAGTGCTGGGTCAGTTATTGAATCAACTTCTATCATTTTATTTCTATCTAATACTTCGCTTATGGTTTCGGAACTATAAAACCATGTAGCTAAATATTGATGATTCATAGTTGTCATTGCTGTTGTAATATACCAATCTCTAAATCCATTATATGGACCATACATAAGAAAAAGACCAGTAATAAATCCTATCATTATTGAATAAAATGAAAAATTTAAAAATTTTGCAAGAAAAGTTTTTTTCTTTTCTATTACAGTTGCACCTTTTAAAATTTGGTTTTTACTATGCCTAGCATTTTCCTTTTCTAATAATTTCATTTCCTAACCTCTTTCAAAATTAACTCTTTAATATTTAAATTATTATCTTTTAAATATATGTTTTATTTTAGTTATCTTCATCTAGTATTACACCAAAACCTGTTGCAATTGGTCTCGTTTTATGTGCACCTGTACTATCTATTGGGTCATTAATTAACTCATAATTTTCTACCATTACGCTTGATGTTCCACCATCTAAAGCAGAAGCATTATAAGCTCCATATCTTTCCATAATTTCGATTAAATCATCCATATCTGCACCAGGCATACCAACTCTTCTTCCATCTACTACAAGCATTAATACAATACCGTCTTTTCTTTGGCCTATTGCAGTTCTTGGAGCTGTTCCCCAACCGCCATTTCCTAATACTTCAGATGATTTTCCATTTATTATAAGAAATGGACCACATGTTACGGCATCTCTTATTTTCATGCTTTTTGCTTTTTCAGCAGACATTTTTCCTAAAATTAGTTTATCGTTCTCATCAAAACCTATTAAACCTCCAGGTCCAGAATATGGACGATTTGTAATTAATTTACCATTTGCAAATGTTAATCCTAAAGGTGTACCACCAGTACTATTATGATTTAAATCTTCAAAACCTCCACCATTTATAGCTAAAACTGCTTTTTTGTTTTTAGCCATTGTAGTTACATATTGACCTGATCTATTTAATTTTTCAGTTACTAATGTATGAATTTTTGAAGCATCATACACAACTGCTAAATATCCTTCATAATTTTTTTCTTTTATATCTATCAATTTGTAGTCAGGATGTTTGGAATCTTTTTCAAGTACAGCTCTTTCGTATTCATTTGCATAATTTTGATTTGTATCATTTTCATTATTTTGAGATCCTTCACTGATAATTATTTGACTTGTATCTGTAATTCCATCAACTTCAATTACTTTATTATTACTTAATACCTCATTAATTGTTTCTGCACTATAAAACCAAGTCGCTAAATATTGGTGATGCATAGTGGTCATCGCTGTTGTGATATACCAATTTCTAAAACCTGACATCGGACCATATAATAAAAAGAATCCTATTAATATACCAATTAAACTGCCATACAGTATAAAATCTATTAATATAGATATTTTCTTTTTTCCTTTTGAACGTTTTTTTTCTCCTGGTTCTTTTATAGTATTTTTTTCTACTCTTTTTTCTAATGTTTTCATAATTAACTCCTTTATTTTGATAATCCATTAAATAATATATTTTCTAGCTCTTTATATAAGTCGTTTATGTTTATTTTGCTGTTTTTCTTTATTTTGTATATTAAGCTGATGCATGTAGTACTAAAAATTTCTGATGCAATAGTTTCTGGGTCTGCATCAATTATTTCACCTTTTTTTATACCGTCTTGTACAATTTCTTCAATTATTTTTAAATATTGTACAGTGTATTGCTTGCATTCAATATTTCTAGGTTCATTTCCCCAAAGCTGACTAAATATAATTGTCATAAAATCTTCGTATTTATATAATACTTTTAATTGTATTAAAACAATAGATTTTAATTTATCAATAGAATTATTTTTTTGAGCCGTTTTAATAGCAATACTGTTTTGTAATAATTTCATACCTTCATCTATTAAAAAATGAAAAATTTCTTCTTTGCTAGAAAAATGATAGTATAATGTTCCTTTTGCTACGCCAACTATAGATGTTATTTCTTCTATACTTGTAGCATCATATCCTTTTTCGGCAAAAAGCTTCATAGATGTTTCAAAAATTTTTCTTTTTGTTTTATTCATAAAAAGCTCCTAAATTACGTATTTTGCAGTACATTATATATTTTTTTATAAAATATTGCAAGTGCCTATTTTATTCTACCAAAATTGACATTAGGAATCAATAGTAAAAAATGAAATTTTTTTATAATATAATTCCTTTTAGTTACAATTCACAGCTAAAAGTGAGCCGTTCCAAAGGGATTATATTTTTGCTCTTAATATAACTAACTTTAAGTTATAGTTATATAAAATAAAAACCATATTAAGTAGTTTATATACATCACATACTTAATACGGTTTACTTATTTAAAACTATTAAATTCCCATTATAGAATATCCAGAATCAGCATAAATAATTTGACCTGTTATTGCACTTGACATATTACTAAATAAGAATGATACTGAATCTCCTACTTCACGTGCTGTTACATTTCTTCTTAGAGGTGCTTTTTCTCCCATTACGTCTTGAATTGAGCTAAAGTCTTTTATTCCTTTTGCTGATAATGTTTTTATTGGTCCTGCTGATACTGCATTTATACGTATTCCTTCTGGTCCGATATTATCTGCTAAATATCTTATGCTACATTCTAAAGCTGCTTTTGCAACACCCATTACATTATACCCAGGCAATACTTTTGTTGATCCATGATATGTTAATGCAACTACACTTGAACCTTCGCCTATTAAACCTGTTTCTTTAGCTGCTCTTGTTATTGAAACTATAGTATAGGCACTTACATCATTAGCATGAGCAAAACCATCTTTACTTGTATTTATAAAATCATTTCTTAAATCATCTGTATTAGCATGAGCTATACTATGTAGTATTCCATCAATTTGTCCATATTCTTCATGTAATTCTGTAAATAATTTTGTTATTGCCTCATCATTTGAAGCATCTAATTCATATGCTTTTGACCCCTCAAATTCAGTAATTAATTCTTCTATTTTTGATCTATTTTCTTCACCCATGAATGTAAAGATTAATTTTGCACCCTGTTCATATGCAGATTGAGCTGCACCATATGCAATACTCCATTTATTTCTAATTCCCATAATTAGAACTGTTTTGTCTTTTAATATCATTTTATTTTCCTCCTAATAATATAATTTATATATGAGCGATTCTTAAATCGCATAAATAACTTTGGAATATGCTATTAAGTTAAAATGTTGTACGTCAAAATAAGCTAGATATGTGAATATATATATTCTACTCTATAAAAGCGAATAAGTGCTTAACTTAATAATATTGCCGTCCCATCTATTTAGCTTAAACTACCTATTTTTCTGAATTTTTCATACCTTTCACTTAGTAACTCATCTTTGTCCTTCTTTTTTAAAACTTCAATATTTTGTACTAAATATTTTTTGATAGAATTTGCAACTGTATCTATATCATTTTGAGCTCCACCTTCTGGCTCAAAAATAATTTCATCAATGATGTTCATTTCTTTTAAATCAGAAGCGGTTATTTTCATTTTTTCAGCAGCTTCTGATGATTTACTTGAATCTTTGTATAGAATACTTGCAAAACCTTCTGGTGATAATATAGAATATACTGCATTTTCAAGCATAACTATTCTATCCCCTACTCCTAGTGCTAAGGCTCCTCCACTTGAGCCTTCTCCTATTACTATACATATTACTGGAACTTGTAGTCTAGACATTTCTAATAGATTTTTTGCTATTGCTTCACCTTGGCCTCTTTCTTCAGCTCCCAATCCAGGATATGCTCCTGGGGTATCTATAAATGTTACAATTGGTCTATCGAATTTTTCAGCTTGTTTCATTAGTCTTAGTGCTTTTCTGTAGCCTTCTGGATTTGTCATTCCAAAATTTCTTTCTATATTTTCAGCTGTTGTTTTACCTTTTTGTTGACCTATAATTGTTACAGGTGTATCTTCTAACATAGCTATTCCACCAATTATAGATTTATCATCTGCAAAATTTCTGTCTCCATGTAGTTCCATAAAGTCGGAAAAAATTAAGTTAATATAATCTAATGATTTTGGTCTATCTGCTTTTCTGGCAAGTCCAACTTTTTCCCATGGTGTTAGATTAGTTTTTCCCATTATTCTTTCCTCCTTTATGCAATTTTAATATTTGATATAAAGTTTCTTTCATATTTTTGCGATCTACTATTTTATCTATAAAACCATGCTCTAATAAAAATTCTGACCTCTGAAATCCTTCTGGTAATTTTTGTCTTATAGTTTGCTCTATAACTCTTGGTCCTGCAAATCCTATTAAAGCATCTGGCTCTGCTAAAATAATATCACCTAGCATTGCAAAGCTTGCTGTTACTCCTCCTGTTGTTGGATCTGTTAAAACACTTATATAAAGCAAACCTGCATCATCTAATTTTGCTAGTGCTGCTGATGTTTTTGCCATTTGCATTAGTGATATTATTCCCTCTTGCATTCTGGCTCCTCCTGAAACACAGAACATAATAAATGGTAGTTTTTTTGAAATGGCATCTTCTATTGCTTTAGTAATTTTTTCTCCTACTACGCATCCCATACTTCCCATTAAGAAATTTCCATCCATAATGGCAATTACAACATCTTCTCCATTTATTTTTCCGAAACCTGTTTTTACAGCTTCATCAATTTTTGTTTTTTCTTGTAAAAGCTCAATCTTTTTTAGATATCCATCAAAATTTAGTGGGTCTGTTGTATGTAAATCTTTATTTGTTTCTACAAATGTTCCTTCATCTATTATTTGCTCTAACCTTCTTCTAGCAGATAATCTGAAGTGTTTGCCACAATTAGGGCATACACTATAATTTTTATGAACATCTTCTTTATATAAAATTTCTTTACAAGAATCGCATTTTACCCATTTTCCAATAAGCATCTCTGATGCTTTTTCGTTTTTTTCGTTGCTATTGGAATCTGTTTCGTTTAATTTTTTTATTTTATCTATTACCATAATTTTTATACTTCCTTTATATAAATTATAATTTGATGTTACTTATTAATGTATTAAAACTTTAGCCTGCCGACCAGTAAGAAATGGAATTTTTTATAATATAATTCCTTTGGAAGGGCTCACTTTTAGCTGTGAATAGTAACAATTTGATAAATTGTAATTATTTCCTCTAATTTTTTTACGACTATGTCCTTATATTCTTTTTAAGTTCCTACTACAAACCAAACTCCTTCTTAATAAAAGAAGTATCATAATCATTATTTTTAAACTTTTCATTCTCCAAAATCTTATACAAGAAATCAGTATTAGTATCAATACCTTCTACAATAAATTCACCTAAAGCACTTTTCATTTTTGCAATAGCTTCTTCTCTATCTCTTCCGTGAACAATTAATTTTCCAATCATAGAATCATATGTTTGAGGAACTTTGTATCCTGCATATATTGCTGTATCTACTCTTATACCATTTCCACCTGGAATAAGTAATCCTGTTATTAATCCAGGGCAAGGCATAAAGTTTTTGTCTGGATTTTCAGCGTTTATTCTACATTCCATTGCATGGCCTGTAAATGTTATATCTTTTTGTGCTACAGATAGTGGCTCTCCTGCAGCTATTCTAAGTTGTTCTTTTAGTATATCAACTCCTGAAACTGCTTCTGTAATTGGATGCTCTACTTGAACTCTTGTATTCATTTCCATAAAATAAAAATCTAAGTTTTTGTCGACTAAATATTCTATAGTACCAGCGCTTGAATACCCAATTTCTTTTACTGCTTTTACTGTTACATCATACATTTTCTTTCTTATTTTATCATTTAAAATCATTGATGGTGTTTCTTCTAATACTTTTTGATTTCTTCTTTGAACAGAGCAATCTCTTTCACCTAAATGGATTACATTTCCATGTTCATCGGCTAAAACTTGAATTTCAACATGTCTAGGATTTTCTACAAATTTTTCTATGTAAATACTATCATCATTAAATGATATTTTAGCTTCTTGTTTAACAATATCATATGCTTTAATTAATTCTTCTTCAGAATAAGCAATACGAATTCCTTTTCCGCCACCTCCAGCAGATGCTTTTATAATAACAGGATATTTGATTTTTTTAGCGATTTTTTGGGCATCTTCTAAGCTAGCAACTAATCCATCTGAACCAGGAACAACAGGAACACCTGCTTTTTTCATTGTTTCTTTAGCTTTAGATTTGTTACCCATAAGCTCTATAATTTCACTAGATGGTCCTATAAATTTTATACCAATTTCATTACACATTTTTGCAAATGAGCTACTTTCTGATAAAAAACCATATCCTGGATGAATACTATCTGCTCCTGTTTGACAAGCAGCTTCTATTAAATTTTTTACATTTAAATAACTAAGTCCTGATCTTGCAGGTCCTATACATACAGATTCATCTGCCATTTTTCTATGTAAAGAATCTTTATCTGCTTCAGAATATACAGCAACTGTTCTTATTCCCATTTCTCGGCATGCTCTTATTATTCTTACTGCGATTTCACCACGATTAGCTATTAATACTTTTTTTAACATCTAATTTTCTCCTTTCGTTGTTTAAAAAACTTATTGCAATGTATTAAGTTAAAATATTTAAATAGCCGACTATATCCAAAGTATACAACTAAACTTAATTGCAATTGCACATTTTTAGCATCCCCAATGTGCGATTTAAACTAAAGCAAAAGTAAGTTCTCCTTTTGCAGCAACTTGACCATCAACAGTAGCAATAGCCTCACCAACTCCAATAGGACCTTTTCTTTTTATAATTTTAACTTCTAGTTTTAAAACATCTCCTGGAACAACTTGTCTTTTAAAACGTAGTTTATCTATTCCACCAAATAAAGCATTTTTTCCTTTATTTTCTTCAAGAGATAATATAGCAACACCTCCAGCTTGTGCTAAAGCTTCTGTTATAAGAACTCCTGGCATTATAGGTTGACCTGGAAAATGTCCTTGAAAATACCATTCATTTATACATACATTTTTGTATGCTGTGCAACTTTCTCCCGGAGTAAGCTCTTCTACTCTATCTATCATTAAGAAAGGTGCTCTTTGTGGAATTATTTCCATTATTTGATTAACATCTAACATATATTTCTCTCCTTTTCTTAAATAGTATATTTTTTCGTAATTATAATAATTGACAAATATAAAATTAAAATATATAATATAATTATAAAAGGAAACAAATACACAGAAATGTGTGTTACCTGTAGTAGATAAACACCACAAAGCCTGTCGAAGCATAATGTGGTGTTTTTATTTATTGCTCTTTATTAGATAATATTGTTAATACAATGCTAATAAAGGTTATGTTTAATATAATAGAAAATAAAAATCCTATAATTAAGAATAATATGTAATCTATCATAAACATCACCTCCAATCCTGAGATAAAATCTCAGATTAAAGGTAACACTCACATCTGCTTTTTATTTGTTTCCTATGAATAGTATTATACTATATTTTTTATAGAAAACCAGTGTTTTCTAATTACTTTTTAATTTTTTTATTTTATCTTTATCAAAGTTTGACCATATTCAACCATTTCTTCATCTCTACAACAAATTTCAACTACTTCTCCATCAAATTCACTTTCAACTTCATTCATAAGTTTCATAGCTTCAACTATTGCAACTACATCACCTTTTTTTACTTTATCTCCTACTTTAACAAAAGCATCTACTTTTGGAGATGGCTTGCTATAAAAAGTTCCAACCATTGGTGATTTTACTAATTTATAATTTTCTTCTTCTTTAGTAGAAGCGGATAAATTATCTTTTTTTAAATCAGGAACATTTTGAACAGGCATAGCTTGAGGCATTACTGGCATTTGTCCCATATACCCCATTGGTGGCATCATAGGAGGCTTTGGTTCACCATGTTTTTTCATTTTAATTTTTGTTCCATCAGAAAATTCAATTTCTAATTCTTCTAATTTTGAATCTTCCATATCTTTTATAACTTCCTTTAATTCATTATAATCCATTCTATTACACCCTTTCTAAATAATAATTATTATAAAATAACACTCCACGCTAATTATAGTAGAGTAGGATATCAAAGTATATATATTAAAATTCTGTGACGCGCAGCTTGGGAGCCATAGAACCTCACAGCCAGTCCACATTTTAAAGCACATACTTATTCTCATCTAAATACTTTCGCCTGCCGACCAGTAAGGAACAGAATTTTAATATATATACTTTGATATCCGGCTTCAAAAATAAGGAAACCTTAAATCCTAATCCTCAAATTTTTTAATAATAACAGTACTATTATGTCCTCCAAAACCAAGTGAATTTGACATAGCATATTTTATTTCTTTATTTCTTCCAACATTAGGAACTACATCTAAATCACATTCCTCATCAGGAACTTTGTAATTTATTGTAGGTGGTACAAAACTATCTTCTATAGCTTTTATACAAGTAATTGCTTCTACTGCTCCTGCTGCTCCTAATAAATGCCCTGTATTTCCTTTAGTAGAGCTTACCATTACTGTTTTTGCAGATTCACCTAATGCTGTTTTTATAGCTGCTGTTTCAAATGAATCATTTAAATGTGTTGATGTACCATGTGCATTAATATAATCTATATCTTCTGGTTTTATACCAGCATCATTAATAGCAGATACCATAGCACGAGCTCCACCTTCTCCTCCTGGTGCAGGTGATGTAATATGATATGCATCTGAGCTTGCTCCATATCCTACTATTTCGGCGTAAATTTTAGCACCTCTTTTTTTAGCATGTTCTAACTCTTCTAGTATTAATATACCAGCACCTTCTCCCATTACAAATCCACTTCTTTCTTTGTCAAACGGAATACTTGCTCTGTTTTTATCTGTTGCTTGTGATAATGCTTTTATATTAGTAAAGCCTGCTACTCCTGTTTCTGTGATAGATCCTTCTGTTCCACCAGCTACTACAACATCTTGATATCCATGTTTTATTAATCTATAACTTTCTCCTATACAATGAGTACCAGTAGCACATGCTGTTATCATTGCAAAAGATTCACCTTTAGCTCCAATTTCTATTGCTATATTACCTGTGGCCATATTTGAAATAGACATTGGTATATACATTGGAGATATTCTATCATGACCTTTATTAACAAGAACTTTTGTTTGTTCTTCTATTGTTCCAAGTCCACCTATACCAGAACCAACAACAACCCCCATTCTAGTCATATCTGTATTTTCTGATGTTATACCACTATCTTTCATAGCTTCTTTAGTTGCAATAATTGCAAGTTGAGAATATCTATCTAGTCTTTTAGCAGCTCTTTTATCCATGTAGTCTTCTATATTTAGATCTTTTACTTCTGCCGCTAGTTTTACTTTATAGTCTGATACATCGAATTTAGTAATTGTATCTATTCCACATTTACCTTCTTTTATTCCTTTCCAATAATCTTCTACATTGTGTCCTATAGGTGTTATAGCACCCATTCCTGTTACAACAACTCTTCTTTCCACGTTCTTTTCAATCCTTTCTTTATTTTTTTGACTTTGTGAACTTTGGGGACGTTCCTTAAAGTTCACATTAAATTTAACTTTAAGGAAAGTCCCCAAAGTTC
>JAGBDU010000057.1 GCA_017937285.1 Clostridia bacterium | reverse complement strand
CATAGAACCTCACTGCCAGCCAATATTTTAAAGCACATAATTACTAATGTATTAAAACTTTAGCCTGCCGACCAGTAAGGAATGGAATTTTTTATAATATAATCCCTTTGGAACGGCTCACTTTTAGCTGTGAATTGTAACTACTATTTATTACAGTTTAGTAAATAAGTAAATTTTCTATTGTAGAAAAGTTTAAAGGAATATAAATATAAAAAATTATTTATATTTATATTCCTTTGAACGTTTTATTTTAAGGCACTGAACTACTATTTCGCCATACGAATATCATAAGTTTGATAAATTAATTTTATTTTTTCATGCTCTAATAAAGCTAATAGCTGTGAATTTACATTATTAACAAATTCTATATATTCATCATAATCAGTAATTTCTGTATATAAATATATTTTTATATTATATCCATCTTTATCTATATCACTAAAATATACCCTTATAGAATCTTTTATTATTTCTTTATTTTTTTGTAATTCAAAAGCTAATTTTTGTACTAAATCATTTATTTGTTTTTGAGAGATTTCTAATGATACTTTTAAATCACAATCATATCTTCTTTTTTTAATTTTATTCCAATTTATTATATCAGAATCTGCTAAGATAGAATTAGGCATCGTTATTACTGTATTATCCAATTTTCTTATTCTTGTTGTTCTAAAAGTTATATCTTCTACAATACCATATACACCCTTTACTTCTATTGTATCTCCTATTACAAATGTTTTATCTGTTAATATTGCAAATCCACCAAATAAATTTTTAGCTAAATCTTGTGCTGCTAGTGCTAGTACTACACTTCCTATTCCAAGCCCTGTTATAAGTCCACTTAAGTCATATCCTAGCTCTGCTATAAATATAAATGCGCCTATAGTATAAATAACTCCTCTTACGAATTTTATAGCAAATCTAAGTGTATGTTCATTTTTTTTGTCAATATCAGATTGCATTTTATCAAATATTTTTGAATTTGGTCTTATTAAATTAGCAATTACTCTTGTAACTGAATATATTAAAGTTAACTTAAATATTTTTGTCACTATTCTCATAAAATTACCAGGTAGTCCTAAAAATAGTAAACTTATATAGGTTCCTGATATAATCCAAATGAATTTCAAAATTTTATAAATTTTAGATTTTTTCATCATTTTTTCTGGTTTAATTTTAAAACATTTCATTATTAATTTTGCAAATATAGAGCTTAGTATTATAAAAGTTACTAATATACCTATTGATATTGCTATATCTATTATCTCTTTTGATTTCATTACTTCTATAAATTCTTTTAATTTTTCCAAATCTATATATCTCCTCTCATATAAAAAAGCTTTTATATCAAAATTGCATACGCTTTTTGATTATGCATTCTAATAATGACATTTCTGCTTTGAATTTAATTATACACTATATATGCATTACTTGCAAACTTCAATAATTGCAGATGCATCGATTTTAAAATAGTGCATTAAATTTTCTGCTTTTCCAGATTTTCCAAATGAATCCTGCATTCCTAATCTAATTAATTTTTTTGGATAATATTCTGTTAAAACTTCTGAAATTGCAGTTCCTATTCCACCTATTATATTATGGTCTTCAATTGATATTAATTTTTCTGTTTCTTGAGCACATCTTATTATTGTATCTTTATCTATTGGCTTTACAGTATGCAAATCTACTACCCTTACATATATTCCTTCTTTTTCTAATATTTCTTTTGCCTTTAATGCTTCTGATACAGTAACTCCAGTTGCAAAAATTGTTGCATCTGTTCCTTTTCCTATTTGAACAGCTTTTCCAATTTCAAATTTTTCATCTTCATCATATATTACAGGTGTTGCAAGCCTTGATAATCTTACATATACTGGACCTTGTATTTTTGATATTTCTTTTATTAACCATTTTGTTTGAGTATCATCTGATGGACTTATTACTGTCATGTTTGGAATTTGTCTCATCATTCCTATATCTTCTAACATTTGATGTGTGGCTCCATCTTCTCCTACTGTTATTCCTGCATGTGTTGCACATATTTTTACATTTAAGTTTGGATAGCATATGCTATTTCTTATTTGATCATATGCTCTTCCTGCTGCAAACATTGCAAATGTACTGGCATATGGGATTTTTCCACATGTTGCGAATCCAGCAGCAGTTCCCATCAAATCTTGCTCTGAAATTCCTACATCAAAAAATCTTTTTGGAAATTCTTTTGCAAATATATTTGTTTTTGTTGCTGTTGATAAATCTGCATCTAATACTACTATTTTTTCATTTTCTCTTCCTAATTCTAATAAAGCTTCTCCATAGCTTTGTCTTGTCGCAATTTTTTTATCTATATTCATAATGTTTTCATCCTCGCATATTTATTTAGGTTTTTTATAAGATCTACCTATAAACTTCTATAACTAATTACTAAATACTTACTATTTATATATATTTTTTTAGAATTGTAAAAAGTGATTATTTTTCGATATGAATGGTAATACTAAATAATGGCTCTTACTATTTTAGTTCTTCTATTGCAATCTTATATTGTTCCTCATTTGGCGCTTTACCATGCCACTCTGCTTTATCTTCCATGAAAGATACTCCTTTTCCTTTTGTTGTGATTGCAACAATTGCTGTTGGCTTTCCTTTTACCATTTTAGATTTGTCAAATGCAGTAATTAAATCTGCAATATTATTTCCATTTACTGTTATAACATTAAATCCAAATGATTCGAATTTTTCTTCTATATTTTGCAAACCTTTTACATCTTCTATTGTTCCATCTATTTGCAAATTATTGTTATCTACAATTACACATAAATTATCTAATTTGTATTTGCTTGATGTCATTGCTGCTTCCCATACTTGACCTTCTTCTATTTCTCCATCACCTAAAATACAATATACTCTGTATCCTAGCTCTTCTAATTTAGAATTTAATGCCATCCCATTTGCAACAGATAATCCTTGTCCTAGTGAACCACTTGACATATCAACTCCTGGTACTTTATTCATATCTGGATGACCTTGTAAATTGCTACCTATTTTTCTAAAATCTTGTAATAACTCTTTGTCAAAATATCCTTTTTTTGCAAGTGTGGCATATAATGCTGGTGAACAGTGCCCTTTTGATAGCACAAGTCTATCTCTTCCCTCTGCTTTTGGATCTTTTGGGTTTATATTCATTTGATTAAAATATAAAACTGTTAATATATCTGCACATGATAATGATCCTCCTGGGTGCCCTGATTGTGCATTATATACTTGCTCTATTATTCCTCTTCTTATTTCTTTAGATATGCTCTCTAAAGCTTGTACACTTGTTATTTTCATATTCAAGTTCCTCCTTAGTTATTATTTATAAGATAATTTTTATAAATATCTACTTTAGTTTTATCAATATTTCCTATTTTTAGCAAGATATTTTTAGTAAAAATTTTGTAAATTACATCTGTTTTTATTATGCTATCTTTTTTTAAATTATTTTTGTTGTCTTTTTGTATATATTTATTCGATTTAAAATGTGTTTTTTCTATTTTTGATGATATTAGCATTCCAAAATATAGTAAATTTTGCTCTTTTTTTTCAGTATCTACTATTAAAAACATATGATTATTCCCTTTTGTTCCGTTTTTATATTTATATCTTTGAACAAATACTATATCTCCTATTTTATAATCGTTATATTTTATATCTTCTTCATATACATATCCATATAGATAATCTTTTAAATTGTCACACACTAATTCTTTTATATCATTTAATAACTTGATTTTGTTTTTATTTTTTGCTATTTGTATAAATTTCAAAAAATCATCCTTTCAAAATATTTTTATTTTCATTTAACTATATCTTGGCAGACCATTGTTTTGACATCTTCACTTAATCATAAATATCTTTTTTATTTTTGAGATTTTTTTCAACCATTCTTTATGTTCTATTTAATATATTAATTGATTTTTTTAACAATAGTGAGTTATTACAACATAATTTATTGCATATAATATCTTTAAAATAGGACGTATCAAAAATTTATAATAGATTTTTGATACGTCCCTAAGTTAATCTGAAAATTCACTATAATTGTTTAATTTCTTCTGCAGCTAGACCTGTAAAACTTTCAATTTCTTTTGGTGTTAATCCTTTTTCTTTCATTTTATTAGCAATTTCTTTCATTTTTTGTAAAAGTTCATTTATTGCATGAACTGCCTTTTTATATTCTTTTTTATTTATATTTATATAATTTAATTTTGTTTTGGATTTTAAAAAATATATTTTTTATTATATTCTGAACTATACTTTGAATAATACTTTTTATTATACTTTGGATTATACTTTAGAAAAAACCTTATTTTATAAGATTATAAAATGTTTGAATTAAATTAAAATTTATATTTTATAAAATTTAGAATAAAATATTAATAATCTAGATAATTAATTTACTATAAAATTATAATTTTATGGCTGAGCATAAATTAACTATTATTATAATAACCTATTTTTTCAATAATTTCAATTGTTTTTCATCGACTTTTTTCTACAGTATGTGTCAACGTATTACGGTTCAGCCCCCTAAAGTAAGACGTTCAAAAGGAACATGAATAAAGAAAGTACTTAATGATGAAGGATTTTATATAACATCAAATATCTAAAAAAAATAGAGGTTTTAAATTCACTATAATGTAAATAAACTAAACTCAAAAAGTTAGACTATTTTGAGTTTAGTTCACAATATACCTCTTTTTTTATTTTCTTCTCCACATTATAAAATAAAATCCTATCCCAATAACAACAATAACTCCAGCTATTATCCAAATTTCAACTCTAATATTATTGTTAATCTTCTCATCTTTTGATTTTATTTTATCTTGATTATTATCCTCTTCTACAGCACTTTGCCCATTATTATTTTGATTTTCTTCTAAAATTGCAGACAATTTTTCCGCTTCTAGTTTTTGCTCTTCTTGAGCTTTTATTTCCTCTTCCTCGTTTCTTCTATAAACTTCTAACACATATTTTTTATCTGTTATACCATCTTCAGCAGTAACTGTAATTTCTATTTTATTTAATCCTATTTGCATCTCATCATTTTTGGCTATTTTTACAGTAGCATTTTCTTTTTGAGGAATAGCTAATATATCTATTTTATTAATATCATTTTCAATTTCAGCTTTATAATATGTGACATTATTATCAAATTCTGGATTTAATGTAGCTTGCCTTATTGCCAAAGTTTCTAAATTTGCATTTGCCATTTCTATATTTTCCGCTCTTGTCACAAAAATCCTATATATATCAATTTTAGTTTTATCTTCTGATTCTACTTTTATATCAATTGTATTTTTACCAATTATAAAATTATCATTTCCTGTTATTGTAACTACTGCATTTGGATTTTCTGGAATTGCTGTTACTTCTAATTTATTAATATTTTTATCTGCAATAAAATAATATTCTTTAATATCTGAATTAAAATCCGGAGATATCCCCTCTTCATTTATTCTTAAAATGCTTAAATTTGTATTATCAGATAAATTGCTCTCTGCAATCTGCTCCGCTTGATTCTGACCATTATTTACGCCTATTCGTATTTCTTTTTTACCATTTTCTAATTGAATTTGCTTACCTTCTGAATTATAAAATTCACCTGTAACAACTATATTCGAAACTCCATCTTCTTTTCCCTTAAATAAAAATGTCCCAATATCAATATTAGATTTATTTTCGCCAGTTTCACTTACCCAAATATACAATATTCTACCATTGGAATAATTCGAATTTTCTGGTCCACTTATATATGCTAAATTTGTTTCATTAAAATATATCTCCAATGTAAATGATGCAATGTCTACATTTGCTATATTTATTTTTAATCCCATATCTTCTCCAATCTGTATATTTTCTTTATCAAATATTACAGTAATTTCAGATTTAGCAAAAGACATTGTAATATTAATAAAAATTAGTATTATCCACAAAGATAAAATTTTAAAGCTTTTTTTCTTTACCATTTGTCCTCCTAAAAATATTATTTAATTTTAAAATGCTTTACCTATAACTATAAATCTCTTCAAAATAGCAATCCAAATACAATTAGATTAAACCTATCACTTAATCTTGTAGAGTAGGATATGTGAATATATATATTAAAATGCAGTGAGGCGCAGTTTGGGAGTACTCCAACAACCTCTATGGCAATCAGTACAAATAACTAAGCACCGCACAAACCTCATCGCGAAAAGACGACCAGTAACGAACGGAATTTTAATATATATATTCGCATATCCGGCCCATTTTAAATCACAAATTTCAACGCGAAAAAACCGTATTTTTAATATATACAGTTCGCATATCCGACCCATTTTAAAGCA
The DNA here is from genome assembly GCA_017937285.1 of Clostridia bacterium. Lineage (GTDB taxonomy): Bacteria > Bacillota > Clostridia > TANB77 > CAG-508 > CAG-492. Next base: position 4,529 of record JAGBDU010000057.1, on the reverse strand, counting down.
CAAATTTCATTGCACAATAACCTGTAACCCCAAAATATATCTCTGAATCAAAAGCGAATCCAAAGAAGACGGATTTTTTCCATTTTTATTTATATTACCAGCCTTCAAAAACACCCCTTGTAATTTTTCAATCTCCAAAATATGCCTTTGCAAAACTAATAAATCTATACTATTAATCCTTCCATCACCATTCACATCTCCATAAACAATAACATCATATTCCATCTTTATAATATCATTTTCATCAACTAATCTAACTTTAGAGCCACTTCCAACCAAATCATTATCAACTAATTTTTGTCCTGAAAAATCATATATTTGAATTTTATAAATACTTTCTATTTTATCTTTAAAATTTCCTACGGTATTATTAGAAATATCTAATCCAGATATTTCACTTTGATTTACATTTAAGCTAACATCAAATTTAACCTCATCATCTTGTAATCTTGAAACAGCTGTAATTTCTATTTTTCTTGTTATATTTCCATCTTCTGTTTTTGCAACAATTGTTCCAAAACCTTCTTTTACAGCTGTTATACATCCTAAATTATCTACTTGAACAATATATTCGTTTTCAGATTCATATATAACATTTTTATTATCCGCATCAGGCGGTGATATTACTGGATTTATTATAAATTTATCTCCGGACTTGCAAAATTAAACTTTCTGCATTAATTTGCATATCTGTCACAGGTGTATATACTTTTATATTTATTGAACTTGAAACATTATTTTCTTTTGCTCTTACCGTAATAGTTGCAGTTCCAGATTTTAAGCCTAAAATATTTCCCTCACTATCTACAGTTGCAATTGAATTATCACTAGAAATATATTCAATCTCATGATTTTTTGCTTCTTCAGGTAAAATTTCTACATTTATTTTTTTTGTTTCCCCTTTTACTATATTAGTATTATCTATCGACAAATTTATTTTTTCTATTTGTATCACAGTAGACTCTTTTAAATATCCTTGAAAAGCATAACCAATCATTCCATTTGGCAATTTAACCATATCCCATAATTCTCCTGATTGTTTTCCTTTTGCAATTCTTGTCATAACTACATTTCTATCAACTGCTGTTAAAACATCATAGGAAGTAGAGGGTCCAGTTCTTATATTTAATGTAGTGTTCACATCCGCATACACTTTCGCATTGTCTGATATGAAATCTGATTCTAAAATATTAGGATTTTGCACAGGAATTTCTGGCATATTATTATATACTGGAATTATAAAATTCATGCTATTATTTAACATATCACTATTTGTATATCCATTATAAATCGATTTAGATTCACTATATGGAGCAAGCACGTTTGTCATATATTGATGCCAAAATAAACTTCCTCCACTATTATCTGAAACATGAAATTTTTGCAAATAAATTGTATCTTGTCCTGCATTAATATAGCTAGACCCTATAAAAATTGCTCCACCTGTTATAGCCCTTTCCTTATTATTCCATGGTATCAAATATTTATCTTTAGTTGCTTGTGATGCACCTTTACCATCTTTTGCATATTGAAGCCCATTTTTTATAGCTCCCATTGGCTCCGAAGAGCTAGTTGCACCTATATTATAAAAATTATATAAACCTTCAAAACCAGCCACAGTTCCACTAATAGAGCTATGCGACAAAAATGGTCCCACTTCTTGTTTTATTCTAGATGCTAAATGATAACTACTTACTTTAGAAGTTCGACCTCCTGATAAAATAAGATCAGAATATTTATTTGACATTGTTATAGTATTTCCTGAGCTAGTTATATATTGCACAATTGTATTATAAAACTCTGTACCATATAATATTTTTTCAATTCCTTGAATATTATTTGTGTATTCATCATAAGACAAACTTTCAAATTGAAAAATTCTAACTTCATTCAAAAAATTTCTTGGATCCATCGTATATTCAATTGATCTTCTTGAGCAATCTACCCAACCAGAATCCACTTCTACATTATATTCACCTTGTTTTGTATTTTTCCATCTATCAGAATATGATTTTGGAACTAGATTTTTTCCAAATTGATTTTCATTATCTATAACATATTTCCAATCTAAATTTGTATATAAAGCTGTAAATTTCCAATTAGGGTGTTTCTTTTGCAATTCCTCTAAATAAGGCTTATAGCTGTCTGGAAAATTATCTATTCCATCTTTTTTTACAGCAGAATAATTTTCAGCTGAATAATTAATATTTTTTATAGTAATTGCTAAAAAAACACACAGCAGAATTCCAAAAATAATACCAAAACTTTTAAAATGTCTTAGATTCATAATAAAAATCCTTTCATTGTATATTCGGAGATTCATCTAAAATGCATCTCTTCATAAGAAAATAAATCATAATTTTTTTATATTAAAAAGTTAATCTGAATCTATATTTTTTTATTATTCCTCTACAGCCTGAACAATTAGTCTATTTTTAGAATAATTTACACAAGTAATTAAAGTAACCACTCTTTTTTCACTTGTATCTTGACTCAAAGGTTCCACATTTTCAGGCTTAACTTTGTAAATGTCATAAATTTTATATACAACCTTTCCATTTTCATTATCCAATAAATATAATTCATCCCCTATTTCTAAATCAATTAAATGATTAAACATATTTTCTTTTTCATAATTATGACCTGCTATACAAAAGTTCCCTATTTCATTTGGATTTGGTCCCCAAAATTTTGAGGCACATACTTTCATTCCTTCTTCTTGATAATCTTTAAGTATGTATGTTTCTAAATTTATTTTTGGTATTATTAGTTTTGCAACAACATCAAACCCTAAGTAACTTTTGTCTACACTTACTTTTTCTTTTACAATAGTAGATGTTTTATCTGCCACTTTTTCAACTTGAATATTATTTTGAGAATGTTGCTCTACTAATCTTATTTTATTTTCTTTATAGACACCATAACTTATATAAATAGCAATACAAAAAATAATAATTATAATAATAAATTTTATTTTAACAATTAAATTATTTTTAGTTTTCATTTTTTCTATCCTTTATCAAAAATTTCAATCTAAAAACACACTAACTTTTGCGCTAATTTACACATTTGTAGATTTTAGGCACACTGTGAACAAAAAAATTTTCATTTATTGCAGTAATTGCACATTTTTTAATATTCTCAATGTGCACAAAATCTACAAAATTCTTCAATATAAATGAACCATAAGTGTATTTTAAAAACATTTTTTATTCTATCTTATGGCTCTTTATATTAATTATTTTCTTTTTCGTAAACAAACATATGCTATTACTAATACAGCTACAGTTGATAAAATAATTACATATACTGTATTACCTGTTTTAGGTAGTTTATTAGGCTTTTTATTATTTTGTATTGTATTTTTATTAGAAATTTCATTTTGCTCTTTATTAATTATTTCTTCATTATTTTCAGGTTTTTCCTCTGGCTTTACTGGTTCAGTATTTTCTGGTTCAGTTGATATAGTAGCTTTTTCTGTTACTGTAATTTTAAATGTCTTGCTTGCAATTACTGCATCTGAATCATCTCTGTTTATTAAACTTAATTTAATTGAATAATCTCCAGGTTTAGTAAATTTACCTTTTACAGCTAATTCTTTTTTTACATCTACACCACCTATAGGGTCACCACTAGCATTTCCCCATCCATTTTGAATAATATCATGCTCTAATCCTTGGCTATCTGTTGCAAAAAGATTTACTGTTCCTCCTGATGGAGTGGTTGCATTTGCAATAATTCTTGTATGTTCATAATTTTTTCCCATTGAAGATGATATAGTTATCTTCATATCTTTTTGTTCATCTTTTTTAACTTCTCCTGTATAGCTAAGTGCAATATTGTAATCTGTATAAACTGGCTCTACTACTATATTTTTAGTAATTGGTATTGTAATATCATCATAAGTTACAGAAGCATCTGGATTTGCTAAACCTTCTGCTGTAATACTGAAGTTTGTTGGATTAGATGTGGTTATTCCAGATTTTGCTTTAAAAGTTACAGACATACTATTTCGTGGGCTTGAACCACCTGTTTGGTCAAAAAAGTACACTCTTACTCTTGTTCCATTATCATTTGCTGTTCCACCTTCTGAAGAAACATATTCTAATAAATTATTATCATAAGCAACATCAATAGTATATGAACCTAAATCTTGTCCAAAATTTATATTTACTTTTACTGTTTCATTTGGATGTACTGTTTGTTTATCTGTTGTAATATTTATTGTATCCAATGTAGCTGCATATATTTTAATTGAAAAAATAGATATTGATAGTACTAGAGATATTGCTATAATGCTTATCATTTTTTTCATAAAAAATTTCCTCCTTTTTATATTTTTACAATAATTATTATGTCTATTATCTCTATTTTTACATTAGTAATTTTTATCTGTGTAGGATATTTTTTCAATTTCAATTTCTTGCACAAAGCTAACAAAATTATATAAATTGCAATTAATTAGCTTATTATCAAAAAAATTCACAATAATTACTTATTTGTGAATTTTTAATTTTTTCTGTTTTATG
>JAGBDU010000056.1 GCA_017937285.1 Clostridia bacterium | reverse complement strand
TTATTTTTATTTTTAAACGATTTATTTTTTATTGTTATATTATTTTTAATTATATTTGCTAAATAATTCGAAATTATTAATGATGCTATTATATATGAATATTTAAATAATAATTTAATATTATTCCACAATATAGGCTCTTCTTTAGATATATTAAATGGATGAATTGCATATTTTATAATTATTTCATCTGAATTAAATATATCTGAAAAAATACTCATTCCAATAAAATTTAATACAAACATGCTAATTATTATACTAATAATTTTTTTTATTTTTGCTCTTCCTTTCTAAATAATTCTTTTTTTAATTTTAATTTCTCTCCTTGTTTATTTTTTAATAATTTATTTTCTAATTTATTATACAAAAACATAAATATAATAAATAAATTAAATAATAAAACCACGAAAAATAAATCTAATAAATCAATATTAAATCACCTCTTTTATTTATATTTTGCTACTTAATGGATTTTTTTAGAATAAAATTTTTTGAATTAAAATTTGAAATAAATTAATAATATATTTGTAACAATTTAATGTATAATACAACATTTTTTAGTTTTTGTCTATACTTTTTTAAAAATTCGTGTTAAAATATTAATATTATAATTACAGTTCACTAAACATATAGAGTAGTGGAAAATGGATTATATTATAAAAAATGTAATGACTTAGCTCGTTTGGGAGCCATAGAACCTCACTGCCAGCCAATATTTTAAAGCACATACTTATTAATATATTAAAACTTTAGCCTGCCGACCAGTAAGGAATGGAATTTTTTATAATATAATCCATTTGGAACGGCTCATTTTTAGCTGTGAATTGTAACCTGTTATATTATAAATTCAATGAAAGGATGGTAATTTTATGATTAATAAAGATACAAAAATTGGAGATTTAATACAAGAATATCCTGAAAAAGCAGAAATTTTATTAGCTGCTGGTATGCATTGTTTAGGTTGCCCAGCTTCACAAGCAGAAACATTAGAAGAAGCATGTGATGTACACGGAATTGACGTTGAAGAATTAGTTAAACAATTAAATGCATAAAAAAGGAGAGTAATTATTTATGTTTCAAAAACTAGATGATGTTGAAAAAAAATATGAAGACTTAACACAAAAAATAAGTGATCCAGAAATAATTGCAGCTCAAACCGAATGGAAAAACTATATGAAAGAGCATGCAGATTTGGAACCAATTGTTATTAAGTATCGCGAATACAAAAAAGTAAAACAACAATTAGAAGAAGCAAAAGAAATGCTAAATGACCCAGAACTAAAAGACTTAGCAGAAATTGAATTACTAGAATCAAAAGAAAAACTTCCAAAATTAGAAGAAGAGCTAAAGCTTTTATTAATTCCTAAAGATCCAGATGATGATAAAAATATAATCTGTGAAATTAGGGCTGGTACAGGTGGCGATGAAGCAGCTTTATTTGCTGGAACATTATTTAGAATGTACACAATGTATGCAGAAAGAAAACATTGGAAGTTAGAAATTTTAAATGAAAATGAAACTGGGCTTGGTGGATATAAAGAAGTTTCTTTTATGATTACAGGAAAAGGAGCTTATAGTAGATTAAAATTTGAAAGTGGTACACATAGAGTACAAAGAGTTCCAGATACAGAAAGTAGTGGAAGAATCCACACTTCTGCAGCAACTGTTGCTGTACTTCCAGTTGTAGAAGATGTTGAAATTGAAATTAATCCTGCTGATATAAAAATGGATGTTTTTAGGGCTTCTGGTGCCGGAGGGCAACACATCAACAAAACATCTTCTGCCGTAAGATTAACACACATTCCAACAGGAATTGTAGCAGAATGCCAAACAGAAAGATCTCAATTTCAAAATAAAGATTACGCAATGAAATTGCTAAAATCTAGATTATATGAAATTGAAAAAACTAAAAGAGATAAAGAGCTTGAAAATAGCAGAAGAAGCCAAGTTGGTAGTGGTGATAGAAGTGAAAAAATAAGAACTTACAACTACCCTCAAGGACGTATTACAGACCATAGAATAGGTATGAGCATTTATCAAATGGATGATTTTTTAAATGGAAATTTAGATGAATTAATTGACAACCTAGCAGCTGCTGATAGTGCTGAAAAATTAAGAAGCGAAAATGATTTATAAAGAAAAAAACGAGCTTACACTCGTTTTTTTCTTTATTTTTTATTCTTTTTATATATTATAAATACTGTGCAACCTAAAGCTACTATGAAAATATTTCATTTCCATCATTATACAGTTCCTACTATCATTATTTATATAAATTTAGTTCTTTTTACTAGGTTAATACCTATTCCTAGTACTGTAATTACTGCTAATCCTAACATTGTATATTTAATCATTTCGTTACCAGTTTTAATAGCTAACATTACTGGTGCATCATCAATATCGTCTTCTCCCCATTTATAGTTTCCTGGAGTTGAATCTACATCATGAGCTCCATATTCATTTTCATCTTTACTAATTTCCGCTATATTATTTTTAATACCTAAATTAGTTTTAGAATTTATCCATGTTAGTACAACTGTTACTTCTGCACTTTCTCCATGCTCTAAATATACATCTTTTAGTTCATCTGTTGTAATAGTTTTGTCATCAACTAATGTCCAATTTGGATTATCTTCTTGTACAAATTTTAGTCCATCTGGAATATGGTCTGTTACTTCTTTAGCATATCCACCAATTTTTCCTTCATTTGTTACTCTTATTTTATATGCAAATTTAACTTCTACTGAATCTACTTTGCTCTTCTTTAAATCTACTTTTACAACAGCTTCAGGGTTGTCCTCTGCTTTATGACCTGTATGTGTAACAACCTTTTTTCCATCTTGAATTACAATAGCTTCTGTTACCCATTTTCTTAATGCCAAGTCGAAATATGATAATTTAATATTTTCAATATCTTGATCATCTTCTCCTTCAACCCAAGCATTTGGTGTTGAATCTCTATCAATTACAACTTTACCATTTGAGTTTGTCATTTTAGAAATTTGTGCATAATTAGTTATAGTTCTTTCTGATTTTTCAGGCTCAGTTACTTTAAATTGAACCTCTACATCTCTATAATCTAATTTATCCATTGTTTTACTATTAAATCCTTTTAGTAAGTTAGAATTACTTCCATCTTCGTTTATCTTTCCGTTTTCCATAGATAGATAATCTGTAATTATATATTTAGCCTTAGAAGGATCTGTAACTTCATTATCATTTTCATCCACTAATTTCCAACCATATTTATCATTTATACTTCCATCACCTTCTGTATATTGTACAAATTCTAAACCTTCTGGAATATCATCTTTTATTAATGAAGCATATGCATCTTCTAGACCTTCATTATAAACTCTCATTGTGTATGTTACTATATTACCATGTACTACCATTACTGGTTCTTTTGTATGTTCATATTTTGCTGTTGTTACATTATCATTTTCTTCATCTTTAAATTCATCTGTTAATATTACATTTGGCTCTCTATTTGTTATTTTTTTATCTTCTACTTGTGTTATAAATTTACGTAAAGATAAATCATAAATTTTTGGTTTGTTTCCTACCTGATAATATTTTGTTAAATCTGCAATATCAAAACTATCATATTTTACTGTTACCTGTATTGGTTTTTCTAATGGTAAATATTCTTCTGGTGTTTGTGTTTCTATTATATAATACTCTGTTTTAGCTTTTGTCCAGTCATATTTATATGTTCCATCAGCTTGTTTATTTGTAGCATCAATTATTGCATCTTCTCCAAATTCTAATCCTTCAAATACAGCTTTTCCATCACTTCCTGTTACTACTTCTAAGTCAACATTTGTATCTATTCCATCTTTATCTTTAACTTTAATAAAATCGTATTCCCCATTTGCATTCTTTTCTAAACTTCTAGTAATTTTAAAATGTGCACCTTCTAATGCTTTTTTAGTTTTTACATCATATTTAAAAATTCCAACTCCACCTGTGTGAACTTCTGGTTTTTCTGATTCTTTTGTTGTATCATCTGGTGTGCCTACATTATATTTTAATATTGCTTGATTTGGTATTGATTGATTAATTCCTTTTATACTTCCATCATCATTTAATGCAAATTTTGTATCATATTTTATTTCTAATATTGAACCTTCTTGTAAATTCTTTCCAGCTGTAAATGATGATTCTTCATCTATAAATGTTATTTCTAATATTTGTTTTTCTTCATCAAAATTTACTTTATAATCTGTTCCAGCTACTAATTCTTGTTCTTCACCTTTTATTTTTATATGTAAATTTTCTGTTCCCAAAAATACTAATCTTTTATCTTCTACTTTTGTTATTTCTGGGTCCATTTCATCTAAAATTATATATTTTGTATATTCACTTATTCCTGCTGGAATTGTTGAATTTATTACCCATGTTTGCTTTTCATTTTTATAATATCCTGAGTCTTGGTTTTCCACAGTTTTTACACCTTTGTGGATTACTGGCTCTGGTTTATTTTCTGCTTCTATTAAAATATCCCCTGGATTGATTTCTACTTTTTTTGCATTATCTACAGTTAATGTGTCAGGTGTTAATTCTAATTTTGAACCATTTATTCTTGAAACTGCTGTGAAAGTTATGCTTTCACTTAATCCTATATATCCTTCTGGTACACCGTTTTCTTCAACTGTTATTGTATATATTGTTCCTTCTTTATTAATATCTATTTCTTCTTCTAATTCAATTATACCTTCTTCATTTGTAACTAAATTATCTTTACTATATACATCTTGTACTCCATCATTTACTGTTATTTTAAATATTGCACCTGCCAAAGGATCTGTAGTTCCTTTTATGTATTTAATTAATTTTATATTAAATGTACCTGGTACACACTCTATTTTTACAGTTTCAAAATCGTCATCATCTTGTAAGCCTGGATAATAAGAATAATCTTCATCAGATACATCTCTTTCTTCATAATATGTATTTAAGTTTACTTGATAATTTGACAAATTACTTTCACTAGTATTATTTATAGTTATATTTGCATATTGTGAATCTCTTTCTGGTATATTTTCATCTTCTACTCCATTATTAATAGCAACTGATTTTGTTATTTCTGCAAGATTTGTTAATAATTTTAAATTTTCTGCTGTTTCAGACACTTTACAAATTAATTTAATTTCTTGATATCCATACGCTATACTACTTAGGCTGCCGCTATCTTTATAATATGACTGTATTTTATCTTTATCAATATTTACTAGTGTTGCTAAATTATTTTTGGTTTCTAATGCTGGTGTATCAATACAATCAATTACCACCTTATTATTTGTTTCATCATATGTTGCTTTATAATAACCGAAATTATTTGGTGTTGTTACATATTTTCCTTCGTTTAATTCTGTTATCCAACTTCCGTCGGCATCAACCATTGCATAAAAACTTATTCCTTCTGGTAAATAATCTGTTATTTGCTTTGCATATCCTGCATAATCTCCATCTTTTCCTTCATTATATATTCTAATTGTATATTCTATATAGTCATTACGCTCTACTAATATAAACTCTTTACCATGGTTGTATTCACCAGTTCCATATTGTGCACATACTTCTGCAGATTGTTCATTTATTTCAGGTAGTCTATCTTTTGTTTCCATTGTGTCTTTTGATTTACCTATTTTAGTTATACTTTTTCTTAAAGCTAAATCAAATTCTGAATCTTCTACAATAATAATTCTTTCAAAATCATCATCATCTTGATAATTGTATTCATCTTTATTTACATTACCAGAGTCTTTATCAGGTACTTTTATTTCAAAATTATTTTTGTATTCTTCTATTAAATCATCTACTGTACTTAAAGAGTTTTCATCTGAGTCTCTATCTTTTATAGTTATCTCATTTCCATCATCGTCTACTGGATTAGATGATGAAATTTCTGCTACATTATATAGAATTCTTCCAACATCTACATTATCTTCTAATTTACATGTTATATATACAGCTCTCGTATCCAAATTTTTATCTGTATACGCATTTATTGTATCATTAATTGTTGTTGTTGCTGTTTTTCCATTTATATTCCAAACATATTCTTTATTATTATATTTACACCTTACGTTTCCGTTTTCGTCTGTATCTACATTTCCATTTTCATCGCATACCGCTAATCCTTCTGGTAAATAATCTGTTATTTGTATATCTTTTGCATTATAATTTCCTTCATTATATACAGTTATTTTATATTTTATAATATCAGATTTTTTTACTTTATATGTTACTTTATTTAAATTATATATAGCTGTTTCATTTTCTTCACTTGTATTTAAATAATTTGTATTTATAAAGTTTATTCTATCCATATCCATGCCAGATGAATTTTGAGCATATATTGTTAAGATTTGATTAGCTTCCCCTATATCAATTTTTTTATCCTTGCTCGTATCTAAACTCATAATTTTTTTAATTATATATGTAGAATCTAAATAATTATATTTATCTCTTGCAACTTCATCTGAAATTTCATTTCTAAAATATCCTAATATAGCTTTAGCATAGTCAAGCTCTATACCGATTTCCTCATTAGCCTTAGAAACCTCCGTATCTTCTATATAATTATCTGAACCTTCCTCATAATATTTGCTATATGATCCAGCGCTATTATTGCTTACAAATGTCAGTATAAGTGTAGCATCACTTATATCAATTCTTCCATCAAGGTTCATATCGAATTGTTCTACCAAATTATTATTTGAAACCAATATCGTTTTTGTTAAAGCTAAATCATATTCTTTTTCCTTATTTGGTATAGTTAAAGTTACAATTGTGTTTTGATCATCATTTGTATCTGTTGCTGTTTCTAATTTTAATGTAACTTTTTTACCATTTATTAAGCTTGCTTCAATTTCATTTTTTCCATTTTCAAAACTTGCTGCACTAATATATCTTACATAAATGTTATCTTTTACCATTACTCCTGGAATTAAATTAATTGTAATTGGATTTTTTAATTTAACATATTTTTTAACATTTGTCTTGTCTGCTACTTTAGAATCAACTTCTGAAATTTCTTCAATTGTATATGTATATTTTCCATTTGAGCTCTCAATATTTTGGCTTTCTGCTATTTTAGCTATTCCACTTGCATCTGTTGTATATATCTGACTTTGATCTTGTTTTGTTACTTTAAATTGCATATTATCTACTTTGCTATTATCTTTGTCGTCTACTTTTTTAATATTTAAGCTATATGTGCCAACTTCACCTGCATTACTATCTATCTTATCTTGACCTGGCTCTAATTTTGTTTTTATTTCAGTTAAATTTTGCTTATATTGATTTTTCCAAATATATGCTGTACCAGATGTTATTCTAAATGTATCTACAAAAAATTCAAAACTATGAACTCCATTTTGATCTATATTATTAATAACTAATTCTTCACCATCATACGTAAAATCTTCATAAGCTTGTCCATCAACTTTTAATGTTTTATTATATGGTAATGGAAATGTATTATTTACTGTTAACTTCCATATATATGCACTTCTTGTTTCATCATATTTAATTTCTTCATTTTGAGTAATATTAATAGACATTGGATCTGTATTATTAAAATATGCATCAGCTAAATTTCTAATAGCCTTATAAACTTTATATAATGATGTATTTTTTCCACCAAGATACGCATTTATTGTGCTTTCATTATCTACATTAAAATTACTTACCTTTTTTGTATATGTCCATGCTATATATTGATATAATTTATGTTTTTCGTTTTCACTATCATAAACCTTATTTATATCATCTGCAGTTATTGTAGTATCTTTATCCACTGTTTTTATTATTTCTAATTTCTGTTCAGTTGTATATTTATTATCTTTTGAAGCCCCAATTTCTTCCCAGAAATTGTCTTTTATCCAAGTAAATTTTTTATAACTTTCTTCATCTTTAAAAACTTCACTATCGTAATTCCAATTATAACCATTATATAAAAATGTTCCACCACTCATTGGTGCCCCTTTTTGTACACAAAATACATTTAAATTTTGTACTACATTATTTTTTTCCTCACCTTTTTTAAATATTGTAAAATTACCTATTTTACCTCCATTTGCCATGTAAGCTTTTTGGGTTTCATTTTCTGTATTTGTAGCATTTGCTGTATTTGCACTATTGTTTTCATTTTCTACAGCTATTACGCTATATATACCAGAAAATGAAGATTGGCACATTATAATTAACAATGCCATAATACAAATTTTTCTTGTTATCTCTCGCAATTTTTTCATAACTCTTCTCCTTATCTTTTTTTATATTTTTAAACTACAATAAATTTATATCATCGTTTATGATACATAAGTTTAAATTTATCTTTTATACTCATTTTTGCATTTCATAATTTTATTGTCAAATCAAACATAAAGTAAATTTTCTTATTCTTTTTTACGGATTTACAATTTTCGCTGTTTTTTTACATTTTTATTACGTTTTTATTACATTTTCTAATATTTATTAACAATTACATTTTAATTTATAGTTAATCTATTAATTTTACTAAAAATAACTATTTTAAGTAACTATCATATTATTATAAATCTTCTACTTGATAACTTAATACCTCAAGAAAATTTTTAACTTGCAGCAAATAAAAGACTATAATGATATTTCATTAATATCACTATAGTCCTTATAACTTCAAGTTTAATCTAAACTTTCATACTTAAACTTACTTTTTGTCTTTCATTATCGATTTTAATTACTTTAACTTTAACAATATCTCCAATAGATACTACATCTGATGGATTTTTTACATAATTTTCGCTTAGCTCTGATATATGAACTAAACCATCATGTTTTACGCCTATATCTACAAAAGCACCAAAATCAATAACATTTCTTACTGTTCCATTTAATATCATACCTTCTTTTAAATCTTCAAATTTTAAAACATCTGAACGAAGGATTGGTTTTGGCATTTCATCTCTTGGATCTCTTCCTGGTTTTGAAAGCTCATCTATAATATCTTTTAATGTCATTTCTCCTATATCAAGTTGCTTTGCAGTTTCTTTTATATTAACACTATTTAATTTTAATTTAATATTTTTAAGTTTTTCTGCATCTTTTAAATCTTCTTTTTTGTATCCTATATTTTCAAGCAATTGTTCTGCTTTTTTATAACTTTCTGGGTGAACTGCTGTTATTTCTAAAGGATTTTTTCCATCAAAAATTCTTATAAATCCTGCACATTGCTCAAATGCTACTTTCCCTAGCTTTGGAACTTTTAATAATTCTTTACGCTCTGTAATTTTTCCATTTTCATCTCTGTATTTTACTATATTATTTGCAATTGTTTTGTTAATTCCTGAAACATATGATAATAATGATGGTGTTGCAGTATTTACATCTACTCCAACTTCATTAACAGCATCTTCAACAACTCCTGCTAAACTTTCTGCTAATCTTTTTTGATTTACATCATGTTGATATTGCCCAACTCCTATTGCTTTTGGATCTATTTTTACAAGCTCTGCTAATGGGTCTTGCAATCTTCTTGCTATTGATATAGCTCCTCTTAAAGATACATTTATATCTGGATATTCTTCTGTTGCAAGTTTAGATGCAGAATATACTGATGCTCCTGCTTCACTTACTATTGTGTAATATACTTCTTGATCTATTTCAGAAATCATATCTGCTACAAATTTTTCAGATTCTCTTGATGCTGTTCCATTTCCTATTGCTATCATATTTATGTTGTATTTTTTTATTAATGCTTTTAGCTCTTTTTTAGATTCTTCTATTTTATTTTGTGGCTCTGTTGGATATACAGTTGTAGTTGCTAATAATTTTCCAGTTTCGTCTATTACTGCAATTTTGCAACCTGTTCTGTATGCTGGGTCAAATCCCATAACTGTCATTCCTTTTAGTGGTGCTCCCATTAGAAGTTGTTTTGCATTTTGTCCAAATACTTTTATTGCCTTTTCTTCTGCCTTTTCTGTTAAATCTGAACGAATTTCTCTTTCTACAGATGGCTCTATCAACCTCTTGAAGCTGTCTTCTACAGTATCTTCTAGTATTTCTGCATATTTACTATTTTTGTCTTTTATAATATCTCTTTCCATAAAATCTATAATATTTTCTTCTGGTTTTTGTATTTTTAATTTTATTGCATTTTCTTTTTCAGCTCTATTTATTGCTAATATTCTATGACTTGGAATTCTATTTACTTTTTCATTAAAGTCAAAATACATTTGATATGTAGAATTTTCTTCTTTCTCATCTTTAGTATTTGCCTCTGTTAAAACAACTCCATCTCTATAGCAATATCTTTTTATCTCTTTTCTGTATGTTGGATTATCTGAGATATTTTCTGCTATAATATCTTTGGCTCCAGCTATTGCATCTTCTATAGTTTCAACACCTTTTTCTGGATCTATAAATTTTTCCGCTATCTCTTCTATTGAAATTTTATTATCTTGGTTTATTATAGCTTCAGAAAGTGCCTCTAATCCTTTTTCTTTTGCTATTGTTGCTCTTGTTCTCTTTTTTTGCTTATATGGTCTATATATATCTTCTACTTCTGCTAGTATTTTTGCATTTTGTAATGAATTTATTATTTCCTCTGTAAGTTTTCCTTGCTCTTCAATTGATTTTCTTACTTCTTCTTTTCTTGTTTCTAGGTTTCTTAAATAATTAAGTCTATCATATAATGTTCTTAAATCTTCATCACTTAGGGCCCCTGTTACTTCTTTTCTGTATCTTGCTATGAATGGTATTGTATTTCCATCATCTATTAGTTTTACAGCATTTTCAACTTGGTGGTATTTAACGCTTAATTCGTCTGATATAATTTGTAAAATATCCATTTTAGTCATTTCCTTTCACTTATAAATTAAAGAAATTATATCAAAACGTTTTTGGAATTTCAAGTCATCGGGGACGGAGATTTTCGCAAGCTGTCGGAAGCTGGGGACGGGGCAAAAAATTAAAGTGACTCAACCTCAAGCTGGGGACGGAGCAAAAAATTAAAGTTGTCATAATTGTACAATACCAATTATGACAACTTTAATTTTTTGCTCCGTCCCCAGCTTGAGGTTGAGTCACTTTAATTTTTTGCCCCGTCCCCAAGTTTAAGTTCATTTTTTTACCCAAATTGATACACTGCCACCATCACAATAAAAAATTCCATTTCCATCTTTATCAACATATACAGATTCTTTCATATTGCCAGTAATATCTATTAATACACAATTTGCTAAATTTTGACCAACATTCATTGCTTTTGAACCTCCAGCATTGTCAGACATTATAACAACTAAACCTGATTCTTTATGCTCTTTATCACCTTCTCTTACCCAGCCTATAATATGTGGATCATCAAAATAGTCAGTTTGCTTTCCATATGCGTATAATTTTCTTGCTAATATAATTGGATTTATTTTTGTTTTTATCGATGTTTCTGGATTTCCATGCACACCATAATAATCACCATAAAATATACATGGAGTTCCTGATTCCCTAAGTAAAATTAATGCATATGCTAATGGTTTAAACCATCCTTGTATTTCTGATTGTAAAGCTTGTCCTGCTTGTGTATCATGGTTATCTACAAATGTCACTGCATTTTCTGGTAATGCTTGTACTAAGGTTCCATCAAATATTCTTCTCATATCATAATTTCCTGAGCTATTTGATGCATTGTATAAATTATAATGTAGTGGAACATCAAATAAACTTATATTATAATTACTCTTTTTTATGTAATCTTTTAATGTTTCAACATTTGAGTTCCAGTATTCACCTACAAAAAATAAATCTTTCTCTGTTGATGACTGTATATTATCTATCCAATTTTTGAAAAAGCTTTCTCTCATATGTTTTACTGCATCTAATCTAAAACCATCTAGGTCACAAAAATTTAAATACCACCTTCCCCATTTTTGTAGTTCTTCTACTACATCTACATTGTTTAAATCAACATCTGCTCCCATTAAATAGTCAAAATTTCCGTTTTCTGAATCTACGTCTTTATCCCAATTTTTTCCATAAAATTTAAAAATTGCATTTTTCCTATTTCTTTCATCCCAATCGACTCCGTGAAAATGTGTCCAATTCCATTTAAAGTCAGAATATTTATTATTTCTTTTATCGAAGTTAAATTTTGTCCAAGCTAAAATGTTATATGGATTTCCCATGCATACATTTCTATCATGCATATATACTTCATATGCAATTACATCTTCTGGTTCATCGGCTCCCATTTTTTGGTTAAATACAACATCTGCAATTACTTTTATATCATTTCTATGTAGCGCATCTATTGCTTCTAAATATTGATCTTTTAATCCATATTTTGTTGGAACTGTACCTTTTTGGTCAAATTCTCCCAAATCATATAAATCATATACTCCATATCCAACATCATAAATTCCTGCAGAACCTTTATACGCTGGGGGTAGCCATACCATATTTATTCCTAAATTTTTTAAATTTTGTGAATCCTTTTTTAATTTGTACCATAGTGTGCAATTTGATGGATAATACCATTCAAAATATTGCATCATTGTTTTATTGTATTTCAAAATTAATCATCTCCAATTTTACTTTTGTATATTTCATTTTATTTTCTGTTGTGTAATTTTTTGTCGTTTTATTTAATATCTTGTATTATTCTATCATATATTTTTTATTTGTAAAATAGGAAATTTTTTAAGATTTTATTCGTATGACATTGTTTGACAAATAATTACAATATTACAGTTTATTAAAACAATAATTAATTCTACAGGATTAACAAAAGAAAAAATTGAGAGATTGAATAAAAAATAAAATTATTCTCCATCTTCAAAAATTATACACTATATAATATACTGTAACAAGCCTTATGGGAATATTCTCATAAGGCTTGTTAATTTTCTACATTCAAATTAGCATTTTTTTATTCTCCAAATACTTTAACAGCATCTGATAACTCTTTTAATTTCTTCTCAGCATCTTCCATGCTATTACCTTTTATGCCTATGTAGAATTTTATTTTTGGTTCTGTTCCTGATGGTCTAACACAGCACCATGCTGAATTTTCTAGTTTATAATATAAAACATTTGATTTTGGCAATTTTGTGTTACTTTTTTCTCCTGTTTCATAGTTTTCAACAATATCTGCATCATAATCTCTTGCTTCAATAACTTTATATTGACCTATTGTTTTTGGCGAATTATTCCTTAAATTATTTAATATAGCTTTTATTTTTTCAGCTCCATCTATTCCTTTCATAGTTATTGAAATTTGACCTTCTTTATAATATCCATATTTTTCGTATATGTTAATCATTTGATCCCATAGTGTTAAATTTTTACTTTTATAATATGCTGCAGCTTCGCAAAGTGCCATTACTGCTACTATTGCATCTTTATCTCTTGCATGAGTTCCTATTAAGCATCCGTAGCTTTCTTCAAATCCAAATACATATTCAAATTCTTTTGTTTGTTCAAAAAGTTTTATTTGCTCTCCTATATATTTAAATCCTGTTAAAACTTCTATTAATTTAACATTATATTCGTTTGCTATTGCTTCTGCCATGTTTGATGAAACTATAGTTGTTATTAATGCTCCGTTTTTTGAAAGTAATCCTTTTTCTTTTTTTTGTGATAATTCATATTCAGCTATTAATAATGCTGACATATTTCCTGTAAATGGTATATATTCTCCTGATTTGGTATCTTTTGCATATATACCTAATCTATCAGCATCGGGATCTGTTGCAAGAACTATATCTGCATCAACTTTTTGTGCTAAATTTAAAGCTAATTCAAATGCTTTTTTATCTTCTGGATTTGGATATTTTACTGTTGAAAAATTTCCGTCTGGTTTTTCTTGCTCTGGAACTACATATACATTTTCAAATCCAATTTCTTTTAATATTCTTTGTACGGGTAAATTACCTGTTCCATGTAGTGGTGTGTATACTATTTTTAAATCTTTTTGTACTTTTGATATTATATCTTTATTTAATACTAATTTTTTAAGTTCTTCTATATATACTTTATCAATATCTTCGCCTATTTCATTATATAAACCTTTTTCTTTTGCTTCTTCCATACTGATATCTTTTATGTTTGAAAAATCTGTTACTGCTTTTACTTCTGCCATTATTTCTTTATCTACCGGAGAAACAATTTGTGCTCCATCTTCCCAGTAAACTTTATATCCATTATATTCTGCAGGATTATGGCTAGCTGTAATAACTATACCAGCTATACAATTTAAATGTCTTACAGCAAAAGATAGCTCTGGTGTTGGCCTTAAAGATTCAAATCTGTATGTTTTTATTCCATTTGCATTTAAACAAAGTGCTGTCCATTTGCTAAATTCTTCTGACATATTTCTTGAATCATATGCTATTGCAACACCTTTGTTTTCTTTGCCACTTTTCTTTATGTAATTTGCTAATCCTTGTGTTGCTTGAGTTACTGTATATTTATTCATTCTGTTTGTTCCTGCACCAATGATTCCTCTTAATCCAGCTGTTCCAAATTCTAGATTTTTGTAAAATCTATCTTTTATTTCATTTTCATCTTTAATGTTTTTTAATTCTTCTTTTGTTTTTTCATCAAATATTTCACTATTACACCATTCATTATATTTTTCTAAATATTCCATTTGTACCTCCTAAAAGACGAAACTAACATTTTTTGATTTTCTTTCGTCACTATAAAATTCAAAACTACATATTTTATTTGTATATTATTTGCTGTTAAAAAACAAAACGAGGTGTCCTAATAAATTTTTTTATTAGGATTACCTCATCAAGTTTATTGCATATTATAAAATTTTTTATATAATTCTCTTGCTGTTTCTGGGCTATCAGTTCCTTCTGCATTTTTTACAGGAGCAAATTCTTCTTCTCTTTTTACTCTTAATATTGTCATATCATTTAGCATATCAAAAGCATCAAAAATAAAAGATTCAAATTTATAAGCATTTGGTTTATCCGGAACTACAAGATTTCCATTTTCATCAAGATAACTAGCTTTTTTATGTGCTACATGATAAGGTAAATTTTTATTTGCAACTTCTTCTATTGCTTGAACATTAAATAAATTGCAATTTATATGTGATTCTCCAAAAACTAGCTCTCCTTCTTCATTAACTTGTTCAGACATTTCTTTTGAAATTTCTGTATATTCAACTACTCCTGGTTTTCCGTTTCTTTTACAAAAAACACCTACTTTTTCAGAAGGATTTGCTTTTACCACGCTCTTTCCTCCAGCTAACACTTTTTTGTCAATTACTGCTCCTAGTAGTATAGGGTCTACCATTTTTACAAGCACATTATCAACAGGACCTATAAAAGCCCATTCAACGCCTCTTTGTTTCATATCTTCTGTTATACTATTTCTTTTCATTGATTGGAAAATTCCACCATGTCCATCTGAAGCCTCTTTAATAATACCTTTTTCGTTAACTAGAATTTTTCCTTGTTCATCACACATAGGTAATTTCCCTTGTTCGAAAAATTTAATATAATCTTTATTATAATTAAAATAATTATTTTTTTCGAAAAATTCTTTTGTTTGTTCATTATTTTCTTTACTTGTCATTATATACCAAGGTATTAATACATTATATTTTTCTGATGCTTCCTTTATGGTATCTACCAAAATTTCAAATATTGATTTATGGGAATCTAACCCTATATCAAAAGTTCCTTTTGGTCCACTATGACCTAATCTAGTACCTTGACCTCCAGCCATTGTTACAACAGAATATTTTCCTTCTTTTATTGCAGATTCACCTAATTTTAAGTATTTTTCTAATTCTTCATTATTTAACTTATCTTTTTCAATATAAGAAATAGGCTCTATAACATCATTTTCAAATGATACTTCTTCTTTTGCTGTTTTATATAAGTCATTTATTTGTTCAAAGTCTATTCTTTCAATTTGCTCTGCCAATTCTGTTTTTGTTTTATCATCTAGTTTCTCATAATTTGACATTATTTGCATTTGATTGTATTTTTCCAACTTTCTCTTCATTTCTTCGTATGATATACTCATTTTATCCTCCTAAAATTATTTTGATTATTTTATAATATACTATTTTATTCATTTAGTCAATTAATCTTACTTAAATTTTGTTATATTATATTTTTATTATCAATTTTACTTTCGCCTTTTGTATTTAACATTTGTGTATACCCATTCTTTTGTATAATTTCTTTTAAATTTTTTTCTTCTGTTAATTCATAACAATTAATTATTTTTACTGGTACATCTTTATTTATATAATATTTTTCTATTATTTCATTTGTATTTTCTATATAACTATTTTTACCAGAAACGATAAAAATTTTTTCTTTATCATCATTAATATCTTCTTGAACTTTGTTATTCCAATTTATATTCATAATATTTCTTTTGTTTTTTATATCTAATTTATTTAATAATATATTCATTTTTTCTTCAATATTATTTTCGCATTTCATATATATACTACTGTTTTCTTCTATCTTACTGTTTATATATGGCAATAACATTACAGTCAAGTGCCAATCACTCGCATAAAAGCAACATACTTTATGTATATATTTTTTTAACTTCATACTGAAGCCTCCTTATTTTCATATTTCGAATTTTAACACCTGTTTTTAGTGATGTCAATTTAAATCGCACTCTTTTTTTCGACATTTTACTTATGTATGCTAATGTTTACAGCTATTTTTGCAGAGTAGTGAAAAAGGAATTATTTTTAGCTGTGAATTGTAACTATGTATATATTCCAATTTTTGGTTAATAATAAAATTATTATAATTAAATACACTATTTTTTAGGGGGTCTTATGAGTAAATTAAAATTATTTTTTTGTAAATTAATATTTATTTTTTTTATTATCTTTATATTTATATTTCTATCTGCTAAATCATATTCACAAACTATGTTTAAAAATATATCAAATAACTTTTTAAGACTTCATATTATTGCAAATAGTGATTCTACAGATGATCAAATATTAAAATATAAAATTCGAGATGCAGTTATTGAATATATAACACCATACTTTAATTGTGTAAAAACAAAAGATGATGCATTAAAAGTTTTAAATAATCATATTAATGAAATCTACAACATTGCATTTGATGTAGTTTCTTCTAATAGATATTCTTATCCTATTACAGTTTCAATAGGTAATTTTTATTTTCCCACACGAAAATATGATGAAATAACGCTACCTGAAGGATATTATGATGCTTTAAAAATAGAATTAGGCGAATCAAAAGGGCAAAACTGGTGGTGTGTTATGTTTCCTTCTATTTGTTTAATAGACACTACTAGCTCAAATCTTACAGATAATTCAAAAGAATTATTACAACAAAATTTAGATTCTGAAGAGTATTCAATTATTTGTAACGAAAATAAATCTGCAGATATAAAAATTAAATTTAAATTAATAGAATTATTTGAAAATATATAGCCTTTTTTGTTGTAAAAATAATATTTTTATGGTATATATAGAGAGATTATATATATGGAGGTTATTCATGTGGAAAAATTAATTATAAAAGGTGGAACAAAGTTGCATGGAGAAGTTACAATTAGTGGTGCAAAAAATGCTGCAGTTGCAATTCTTCCTGCTACATTATTAATAGATGGTGTTTGTACAATTGAAAATTTACCAAATATAAGTGATGTACAAATACAATGTAAAATTTTAGAACAACTTGGAGCAAAAATTGATTGGCTTACCTCTAATACTGCACGTATTGATACAACAAATATATTTAGCTATAAAGCTCCATTAGATATGACAAGTAAATTTAGGGCTTCTTATTATTTAATAGGCGCACTATTAGGTAGATGCCATAATGTAGAAGTTGGCTTACCTGGTGGTTGCAAACTTGGTGCAAGACCTATGGACCAACATATAAAAGGGTTTGAAGCTCTGGGTGCTACTGTAGATGTATCAAATGGTAAGGTAGTGGCTTCTGCAGATGATCTTATTGGTTCATCAATTTATATGGATAACATTTCTGTAGGAGCAACTATAAATGTAATGCTTTCTGCAGTTCTTGCTAAAGGAACAACTACCATTGATAATGCAGCTAAAGAGCCTCATATTGTTGATGTTGCTAACTTTTTAAATACTATGGGTGCTGATATAAGAGGCGCAGGAACTGATATAATAAAAATTAATGGTGTTGAATCTTTAAAAGGTGGAACAACTTATTCTGTAGTCCCTGATCAAATAGAAGCTGGTACTTTTATGCTAGCAGCAATTGCCTCAAAAGGTGATATTATTTTAAAAAATTGTATAAGTGAGCATTTAGATTGTTTAACAGCAAAAATTATTGAAATGGGTGGAAATGTAGAAGTATCTGGTGATGAAATTCGTGTTTGGTGTGATAAAAGACCTTTAAAAACAAACATAAAAACTGCTCCATATCCTGGATTTCCAACAGATTTGCAAGCTCAAATGGGAGTTGTTTTATCCATTGCTGATGGTACAAGTATAATATCTGAAAATATATGGGAATCTAGATTTCAATATACTTATGAACTTAATAAAATGGGTGCTAAAATTACAGCTCAAGGAAAAACAGCATTTTTTGAAGGTGTAGATTCTTTATCTGGTGCGCCAGTTTGCGCTACTGATTTAAGAGCCGGTGCAGCATTAATAATTGCTGGTATTATTGCAGATGGAACAACAGAACTTTATAATTTAGAGCATATAGATAGAGGATATGAAAATATAGAAACGAAATTTAGAAATTTAGGCGCTAATATAGTTAGAATTAGAGAATAGGTATTTTATATGTTTAATTTTTGTAGTTTATATAGTGGTAGTAGTGGTAATAGTTTATTTGTCCAAAGTAAAAATACAAATATTTTAATTGATGCAGGAGAAAGTGCAAAAAAAATTACAAATGCTCTTTCTTCTATTAATGTTCCTATTGAATCTTTAGATGCAATAGTTGTTACACATGAGCATATTGATCATATAAAAAGTATTGGAACTATTTCTCAAAAATACAATATCCCGGTTTATGCAACACAAAAAACCTGGTCTGCTATGCCTTTACAATCATCAAAAATAGATTCAAAATTTCAAAGAACTTTTTCGCCATCTAATAAATTTTATATTGGCGACTTAGAATTAAATCCTTTTTCTATACCTCATGATGCAGCAGATCCTTGCGGATTTAACATTTTAAATGATAATACACAAATAAGTGTTGCAACAGATTTAGGGCATATAACACCTGAGATTATTAATAATCTATCAAACAGCTCTTTTATTTTATTAGAATCTAATTATGATCCAGAAATTTTAAGATTTTCTAAATACCCTTATTATTTAAAACAAAGAATTTCTGGTGAGCGTGGTCATCTTTCAAATGTAGAAGCAGGAAAATTAATTTCAAAATTATTAAATAATAATAAATTAAATTCAATAATGCTTGGTCATCTAAGTAAAGAAAATAACTTTCCGGAGCTTGCTTATAAAACAATAGTTGATGAAATAATTGATGATAAACATGATATTTCAAATATAGATATAAGTGTTGCTACACGTATTTGTCCTTCAAAAATTATAAAAATTTCTTAATAGTTATATTTATAAACCATATAAAATTTTTTAATTATTACATATATTTTCTAAAAGTGAAAGGAATAAAATTTATTATGATACATATTAATATAATTTGTGTTGGTAAATTAAAAGAAAAATATCTTCAAGAAGCATTGTCGGAATATTCCAAAAGACTATCTAAATATTGTAACTTAAAAATTACTGAACTTTCTGATGAAAAATTGCCATCAAATTTAAATGATTCGTTAATTAATCAAATAAAAGAAAAAGAATCTAACAATATAATATCTCATATTGAAAAAAATTCTTATGTTATTGCTTTGGACCTTAAGGGAATTCAATATTCTTCAGAAGACTTTTCAAAAAAAATCAATGATATTTCTTTAAACAGCTCTAGTAATATAACTTTTATTATTGGTGGAACTTTGGGTTTGTCGAAAAAAGTTTTAGATTGTTCAAATGAATTAATTTGTTTTTCAAAAATGACCTTTCCGCATCAATTAATTAGAATTTTTTTATTAGAGCAAATTTTTAGATCTTTTAAAATTTTAAATAACGAAACTTATCATAGGTAAAATAATATTTATACATGTAGAGGAAAAATGGCCTAAATTTGCATTTTTGTTTTAGGGGTTTGCAAATAAAATGAAAAGGGGGCTTTTCATAGTAATATTTTTTTCCTCTACAAAATTAAAAACATTGAATTATGGTAATGCTTACTATCCATTCCACCGAGGAGTATGTCTATGCCGAAACGAATAAAAGAGGAGCGTCGCAGTCGGAGAACAGCTATGTGATAATCGACCGCGGCTCCCAGAAG
>JAGBDU010000014.1 GCA_017937285.1 Clostridia bacterium | reverse complement strand
ATGCTTTATCTAAAGTATATGTTCCGCTTGGGCTATATGTTATTGTATCTCCTACTTTTATTTTTTCTGCTATTGTTGGTGTTCCTGCATCACCTGTGCTTCTTTGGGTTGCTTTTACTGTTATTGGTATATTTATTGTTCCTAAATTACTTTGGGCTGTATCTATTAGATCGCTTGCTAATATATCATTTGTTGCTTCTCCTGTTTGGTATGGCCATTCCCAATATATGTATTTACTTTGTACTGTTCCTACTTCTGATAATGGTATTATTCCTTCTACTGTCATTATATTATCTTTTGCCATTATTTCAGTTGAATATTTTCCATTTTCATATTTTTCGTACATTTTTAAATTTGTTGGCTTGTTTGTTACATCTAATGTTATAGCATAATCTACTGCTACTTCGCTTCCTGTAGCATCTAATTGTAGCAATAATTTTCCACTTGTTCCTGGGGCTATTCTTTTTGTAGTTACATTATTTGCTGTATTCATTGTTTCTTCTAAATTTACTGTTGTAAATTGCTCTGTTTGCCCATTTACTTTAAAGCTCCATTTTGCTACTGTTGCTGTTCCATTTCCTGTTAGAGTTGTTTTATATTTTGAATATGCATAATAACCAAATATTGATGACGCGAGTATTGCTAATATTAATAATACTACAACAATATAACTCTTTTTTCTCTTAGTTGTTATTTTTTTATTGTTTAGTTCTCTACCTTCATTTGATACTCTGTTATCTTTCATCTGTTCCTCCTTGCCACCTTTTTCTTCATATGTTTTTCTTTTTTATAAAAATAAATATTAATCTTTACTTCCTAATTATACAAATAGCATTCTTATTTGTCAACGGCATTTTTTGACATTTTTCGACTTTTCGGGGTGGGAAAAGGGGACGGTTCTCTTTTCCCATTTTTGGGAATTTGGGACAGTCTGACATCGGGAACAGAGATTTTTAATACAAATGAATAAGAAATTAAACGAAGTAAGTTCAAAGAAAAACTCCACTAGAAGCTCTTGGCAGTTAGAACTTAGTTCAATTGTAAATTATCGCTGAGATGTTATTTATTATATTCGATACATTTTTCTTCTAATAATGTAAAATTGCAACATCTTGCTTTTATATTTTCAGGTAATTTTCCATTGCTGTATAATTGATACAGTTTAAAAGATTTATTTTTTACTTGTTTATAGTTAGCATTTAACCAATCTAATTGTTCTCTTAATAATTTTTGATATTTTAATTCTGCAATAGTTAGAGTTTCTTTGTTTAAATCTACTAAAGAGTAATTATTTTCATTTACTGGTATCATATTGTTAAAGTTAACTGCTCCTAATTCGCCATCTTTAATTTTGAAAAAGTCCAAAGTATTTTTCATATTTCTGTGTTTAGGTTTCGGACTTGATAATGGTGCAAAATATTCACAAGTATCTATTTGAAACAATATTCCTATAAAAGGTCTTAGCTCTTTTTCATTTTTATTATAAGTCACCTTATTATCAAATTTTCTTAAATAATCACAATAGTCCGAATTAACTCTAACAATTTTTAAATTTATAATCATCATAAATTACCTCCTTAGTATTTTAATTATATATTAAAATTTATAAAAATACACTAATACAAAAGGATTAGAGTTTTAACTCTAATCCCCCTTTTTTAAGTTCCAATTTAATGGCTGGAAACACCGCTTTTTCAAATTCCAATTTATGGCTGGATTCACCGCTTTTTTGAGTTCCAACTTTATGGCTGGATTCACCAACTTTTTTAGCTATTTCTAGCAATAATATTATATGCAATTTATATAAATTTATTGCTTTCTATATTTTAAATATAACATATTTTGGGGTAATGTTCAATATTTTTTGAAAAATTCTTTTTGATTTATCTAGATTATAAATCATATTATCGGTAATTGTTTGGTATCTCTCTCCTGTATAGTCATCAGTAAATCCATTATATTCTTTATATATTTTCTTTGCGTGTAAAACAACTCTGTACTTATTATTATGTGTACTCCTAAAAAAAGGGGACTAACAAACTTTAGCTAGTCCTCTTTTAATCATTTTTATTTATTGTTTTTAACTTTTTTCTTGTTTATAAATATTCCTAAAATTCCTGTCAAGGCTAGTACAAATATGATAATAAATATTATTATATTATCTCCTGTTTGTGGATTAGTTGTATTATCTATTTTATTATCTATTTGTGAGTTTGTTGTATTTTCTACTTTATTATCTATTTCTGTATTTGCTGTATTATCTCCTTTATTGTCATTTTCTGTGTTTGTTGTATTTTCTGTTTTTTTACTAGCTATAGCATAGTTTGAAAAGCTTGCTGTATTAAATGTTATTGTATGATTTGTTTTATCATATGTTGTATCAATAACCTCTACCGTCTGGATCAACACATCCTTCGTCTGCGTCTTCTATTTCGTCAGTTATATCATTCATATCTGTTTCATTATCATAAACTTTGATAATTTTTGCTGCACCATTTTTTAATAAAACCTCTGGATTATCAAAATCTGTACCATCAACATTAGCCCCTGAGTTAGCCCACATTATATTATAATGTTATTCTTGAGCTCCAGTTACTTCTACAGAATATGTGCTTTTTTTAGAAACTTCATATACGTTTCTACCTGTAGGAAAAGCGATATCCTTTGATACACCATCAATTTTTATAGAAGTAATTTTACCACCTAAAAAAATTTCAGGTTCAATACTAATATAATACTTATCTAATTCATAATTAAAGTTAATCTGACCATTTTTTCCGTGCACCTTAAATGATATTACTATTGACTTTGAACAATTAAGCAAAAATTTTAGTGCCATTCTTTTAAACTTAAATATAAGTATAGCTGATTTATCTCGAGCTATTGGTTATGATGCTTCTCTTCTTTCTAAAATTCGTTCAGGAAGTAGAAATCCATCAAAACCTCAAGATTTTACCAACGCTGTATGTAATTTTATTGTTGCAAAATATAAGTTTGAAGATGATAAAAAATCTATTTCACTTCTTATAGGTTGCTCTTTAAAAGACTTAGATGATAGTTCTAATTATTTTAACAAATTGTCAAACTGGCTTTCTACTAATTCAGTTCCAAGTAACAATAAAATTGATAAATTTTTAAATAATTTAGATAACTTTAATTTAGATAAATATATAAAAGCAATACATTTTGATGAAATGAAAGTTCCTTTTGTTCCATTTTATAAATCTGGTTCAAAAACCTATTATGGAATAGAAGAAATGAAACAAGGAGAATTGGACTTTTTCAAAGCTACTGTACTTTCAAAATCTAATGAATCTGTTTTTATGTGTAGTGATATGCCTATGGATGATATGGCAGAAGATGTAGATTTTGGAAAAAAGTGGATGTTTGCAATAACTATGACATAAAAAAGAGGATTGCATTTAAATATAATTCACAATCTTGATCGTCCTTTTAATGAAATGATGTTAGGTTTAGAAAGTTGGATTCCAATTTATATGACAGGTCAAGTTTCTCCATATTATTTAACAGGAATACACAACTCTGTTTATTGTCATTTTAATTATGTATCCGGTGCTGTTGCACTTACTGGGGAATGTATTAAAGGCTATCATGATAAAGGAAAATATCATTTGACAAGTAACAAAAACGATGTTGCATATTATAGAACAAAATCAGAATGTTTATTAAATAAAGCAAACCACTTATGGATATTTATCGAATAGAAAATAGAAATGCTTTTGATGCTTTTATTTCATCTGATGCAAATACAAACGGACATCGCAGAAAAATTTTATCTTCACTTCCTATTCATACAATTTCTGATAAGTTACTTTTGAAAATTTTAAAACGCAACAAAGTTAATGATGAAAATATAAAAATAATACTAGATTCAGTAGAAAAACAAAGGCAAACAATTCAAAAGATTTTAGATAACTATATTTTAGAAAATGAGATAGCCCCGCTATCGGAAGATGAATTTGTAAATTATCCTCCTATTCTTTCTCTTTCAGATAGTTTTTATGCTAATGACATTTGTTATAATTACGAAGAATATTTAGAACATTTAACTGATGCAAAAAATATATGAGTACTCATAATAATTATAAAATTTTAGAGAATACGATAAATACATTTAGAAATATTAATATTACTATTCATTCTGGTAAATGGGTAATGATTTCAAAAAATACTCATCCTGCAATTCATTTTGTTATACATCATCCTAAACTTCGTGATGCTATTGAAAATTTTATTGCACCAGTACTAGAATAAATTTAGATGAAATTATGAGAGCAGATTTTTTATAATATTTTCTTACCTTAGACTGTCCCAAATTCCACAAAATGGGAAAAGAGAACCGTCCCCTTTTCCCACCAATCAACCAATCAAAAAGCTCAAAATTTCTTCTGCCAAAAGATCCTCTTTACCAGAATAATTATGTGTGGCCCCATCTACGTAACTTATATCTTTATTTTGATTATGTATTTTTTCATTCATCAATTCTGCAAGTTTATCTGCTGGAAGGCTTATTAACTCATTAACATTTCCCCATCTCATAAATATTGGAACTTTTATGTTATTTAATTTTTCAAATTCAAATCCCTTTGTGGTATATTTAGCAAAATCTATGTTTTTATTATCTCTATAATATTTTAAGAAAGTTTTTACACTTACTAATGGTAAAAATGGAACTCCTGTATCTATTATATAATTTGAATTTCCTTCTGATTCTTTTTGTAAAGCTAATTTTATAAAGTTTTGATTTTGTGTACTGTGTATTAAATAATTCATAACTTCAGATACATCTACTAATGAAAGCAATATAACTGATTTAATTTTATTTAACAATTCTTGCTCTCCGTTTTTTATAAGTTTATTATATGTATAAACTGTTTTTGTTGAGCCTAAACTATGTCCTTGCATATGAATATTTTTATATCCTTTGTTTATCATTAGTTTTATTGCTCCTACTAAATCATAATATGAATCTTCTACATCTTCAAAAACTGTTCCTTGTAATATTTTTTCTCCATTACTTTTTACACCATTAACAAGTCCATTTCCTCTATTGTTAAAAGTAAAAAAAGCTATATTGTTTGAAGTTAGTTTTTGTGCTATTATGTCTTCTCTTTTTTTAAAACCATTACTTCCCATTCCATGGGTTGAAATTACTACATCTTTATCAGCGCTGTTTTCGCTTGTATGTAATAATCCAAAAAGCTCTGTTCCGTCTTCTGCATTAAAATATATCTTTTCTACTCTCATATTAAATTTAATTCCTTTCTTTTTGAGGAGATATATAGTTATTAAAAATTTAATATTTTTTCATAAGTAATACTCCTCATATTTTTTGATTCTTTATTTTTTACTGCATTATTTTTACTGTATTATATCTCCATATAAGTTATAACCCAATCATAATTTTGTAAATTAAATATTGCTCCACAATAAGCACATTGACCATTTTTGTTTACATCAATATTAGCTCCACAAGATGGGCATTTTCTGGCTGTTCCCATATCTTTTGAATTTTTGATTTTTGTAAATATTAATTTGTTCATTCTTTGAATTCTAGAATCTTTATTTCCTGAAATAAATTTTCTTGTATCTCTACTGATGTAATATTCCAATGCTTTTGATTGCACATTTACTTCTATTTTAAAACAATTTTCTAGCTCTTCTATTTTTGCTATTTGTATATCAGCAACATTTAATTCATCATAAAGTTGAATTCTATTACTATTTTTATCCGCTTCTACTTTTTGAACAATTTTATTATAAGTTTCTTCATTGACAAAATGATGTATTTTTTCTGTTTTTCCTGTAACCATTGATAATTTTATTTGTACAAAT
This sequence comes from Clostridia bacterium, assembly GCA_017937285.1. GTDB lineage: Bacteria > Bacillota > Clostridia > TANB77 > CAG-508 > CAG-492. Next base: position 34,193 of record JAGBDU010000014.1, on the reverse strand, counting down.
ATATTTTCTACTTTTGATTTGAATTTTGATTCTGAAAATTCAGAGTCTTGTTTTAATAAATTTTCTAATGTACTGTTATCCATCTTATTTTTTCCTCCATTTTTTTAATCTTTTTATAGCTAATTTGTATTTGTGCACATTGTGTACATTAAAATATACAGTGTAATAATACATTTTTAACGCATCACCTTTTACACAGATTTTATTTTATCCAAATGTGTCCCATTTTCCCTAAATTGGGAAAAGAGAACCGTCCCCTTTTTATACCCCATCTTTTATATATAATATTGATCTAATGCTTTTTTCTCTGTAAGTACCCATTTTGTGTTATCTGCAACTATCTTAGATCCGCAATATTCACATGTTCCAGAGCTGTTCATTTTAATTTTTGCTCCGCAGTTTGGGCAATGCTCTACTTTTGCGCTTTCGTCTAGTGTTTTTCTGAATTTCATTGAGTATGTTACTCTCATCTTTCTATTTGATTCGCCTCTTAATAATTTTCCTGATTGTTGATCTGCTATATAGTCATACATTTCTATTACATATCCTGCTTCTATTGTTATATTGTCATTTTGTTTTACAACGCCTCTTAAGTAGCTGCTTCTTAATGTTATATCTTTCATTATATTTTGCTCACCTTTTACTTCTAATGTTGCAAGTTGTGACTCGTACATACTATATAGTTCATCTGTTAATATATCTTTTACATCTTCTAATTTAAAGTTCATCCATGCTTCTTGTACATCGCAATAAATATTAAATCCTTCTTTTAAGAATACATATTTATCAAAGTTTGGTATTAATTTTTTAATTTCATCTTCAATTTCTTTATCATTAATTTTAGCTTTTGACATAGGTTGTGTTGATTTTTTAGTACTTAAATTTAAAATTACTATGAAAATGATAATAAATATCAATAATCCTATTATGCTTCCAGGAGTACTACTACTTCCTGATGAACTACTACTTCTACTACTTCTGCTGCTACTTCGGCTACTACTATGATGACTTCCTCCACTGCTGTGGCTAGTACTAAATCCCGAATCTGCAAAAGTTGGTTTTTCGTCTAACAAACTAAAAAATACTGTTATCATAAATACTGCAAGTATTATTATTAATGCTTTTTTCAAAAATTCTTTTACTACTTTCTTCATTATAAATTACATTCCTTTCTCGATTTACTTAAATGCATACATAGTTACAAAAAAAATTTTATTTTTTAAAACTAAATTCTCTTATTTTTGTTTAAATATTTTTATTAATTTTACTAAAATCTTATCTAAAATATGAAAACTTTTTTCATTTTTTTAGATAAGATTATTATATATATTAGCTATTATTTAATTTTTGTGTATACTTTAATAAGTTAATTTTATTATGTAATATAAAAAATTAACTTTCATATACAATAAAAAGTACAAATAAAAACTTTTGCAGTATTTTATTTGTACTTATGTACTATACATTAAACCTAAATAAAACTATATCTCCATCTTGCATAATGTATTCTTTACCTTCTGATCTTAGTAAACCTTTTTCTTTTACTGCATTCATTGAACCTTCTTTTATTAAATCATCATATGAAACAATTTCAGCTCTAATAAATCCTCTTTCTATGTCAGAATGGATTTTACCTGCTGCTTGAGGTGCTTTTGTTCCTTTTTTTATTGTCCATGCTCTTACTTCAGGTTCTCCTGCTGTTAAGAAAGACATTAGCCCTAATAAATCATAACTTGATTTTATTACTTTATCTAGCCCTGATTCGCTTAAGCCTAACATTTCTAGCATTTCTTTTTTTTCACTTTCATCTATGCTTGCTAGCTCTTCTTCAATTTTTATACATAATGGTATTACTTCTGCATTTTCTTTTGTTGCTAATTCTTTTACCTTTTTTACATTTTCATCATTATCACTATCAGCCAATTGTTCTTCTGATACATTTGCTATATATAATGTTGGTTTCATTGTTAAAAGAAAGGCATCTTTTATTAAATCATTTTCATCTTCGGTTAACTGTACTGACCTTGCTGTTTTTCCTTCTTCTAATGATGTTTTTAATTTTTCTAATACATCTATTTCTGCTTGATATTTTTTATCAGCTTTTAAATTTTTTTTGGCTTTTTCTAATCTTTTTTCTATCGTTTCTAAATCTGCAAATATTAGTTCTAGGTTTATTGTTTCTATATCTCTTATTGGATTTATGCTTCCATCTACATGAACTACATTTGGATCTTCAAAACATCTTACTACTTGTGCGATACTATCTACTTCTCTTATGTGTGATAAGAATTTATTTCCTAATCCTTCACCTTTGCTTGCACCTTTTACTAATCCTGCTATATCTACAAATTCGATTACAGCATGTGTTACTTTTTGTGGATTATACATTTTTGCTAGGTTATCTAATCTTTCGTCTGGTACTGGTACAACTCCAACGTTTGGTTCTATTGTACAAAATGGATAGTTTGCACATTCTGCTCCAGCATTTGTAATTGCATTAAATAATGTGCTTTTGCCTACATTAGGAAGTCCTACTATTCCTATTTTCATTTTATCAATTCCTTTCAAGTTATATATGTTGTATTTTATTTAATGGAGCTTACAACCAGGATCGAACTGGTGACCTCTACCTTACCAAGGTAGTGCTCTACCTACTGAGCTATGCAAGCATATTTTACTTTTTTCTACAATTATTTTACTCTTAAAGTTTATAGCACTTTTGTAAAAAAGTCAATATTTATTTTTTGGAAATTCGGTGGAAATTCGGGGACGGAGATTTTCGGGGACGGAGATTTTTGGGGACGGAGATTTTCGGGGACGGAGATTTTCGGGGACGGAGATTTTCGGGGACGGAGATTTTCGGGGACGGAGATTTTTGGGGACGGAGATTTTTGGGGACGGAGATTTTTGGTTACAGAGATTTTTGGTTACAGAGATTTTTGGTTACAGTTCAGTGAGTCGTTAAATTTTCTATTGTAGAGGAGTTCAAAGGAATATAAATATAAAAAATTATTTAGTGTGAATGGTAACTGGAATAGCAATAGAACTTCTTAGGTATACAGGATATGGAGGAGTCCTTGTGTGACCATGGGAGTGCCATGACTGTATACTTAGAAATTCTTTGCTATGTAAGGATTCCTTTATCACTAAATAATTTTTTATATTTATATTCCTTTGAACGGCTTATTTTTAGCTATGCATACAGATTCGGGAACGAAGAAAATCTCCGTCCCCGATTAATTATTTGACATATTTTTTATTGTTTTTTTTCTAATTCTTTGTATCGCATTATCTATTGACTTTACAGGAGAATTTAATTTTTCAGCTATTGCTGTATATGAATGTCCATTTACTAGTTCATTTAATACTTGCCTTTCAAATGAACTTAATGTTTTTTCTATTACATTTTCTACATTTTGATAATACTCTTTTTTTGTAATTGTATCTAATGGATCTTCTATTACATTTGCATCAAATATCTCGTATATACTTGTATCATCTTCTTCATTATCATATGCTGACATATTTAATGATAAATATGAATTAAGTGGCATATGTTTTTGCCTATTTGAACTTTTTATTGCTGTAATTAATTGCCTTTCAATACATAAATTTGCAAATGATTTAAATGAATTTTGTTTTTCTGTATCATAACTTTTTATTGCTTTATATAACCCTATTAGTCCTTCTTGAATTATATCTTCTTTTTCTGCACCAATAATAAAGTATCTACTTACTTTCATATTCACTACTTCTTTATATTTGTCTAACAAATAATTAAGAGCTTCATTATCTCCTGATTTAATTTTTTGTATTAAATCTTCATCCTTCATATTGCTATAATCATTTAGATTAGTTTTAATATAATTGTCATTCATACTACTTTAGTCCTCCTGAAGATTTTTTCGTTTGCTTTCTTAAGCTATTATAATCATCTTATTTTAATAATGTCAAGGATTTTTCATTTATTTTTCTTGTTTATACAAAAAAGTTACAATTCAGTAAACATATAGAGTAGTGTAAAAGGAATTTTTTATAATATAATTCCTTTGGAACGGCTTATTCTCTGCACCGAACTGTAAAACAAAAAATGTTATAGAATTTAATTCTATAACATTTTTTCTTTTATAAAATATACCAACCTCCATTATATTGAAGAACGTACATTTCTTCTTCGTCTACGTTGCTGTTATCTTCCTCTGTTTCCTCTATTTCTTCTGTTTTTTCTGTTTCTTCTTGATTTTCTTCTGTTCCTTTTATTCCATCTCCTGTAATAGTAACTTTTACTGGTACACTATATCCAGCTGTAATATCTATATTTTCTACATCTGTATATATAGAAGATATTTCACTTTCTACTTCATTTATTTCTTCTTCAGATAGTGCAATTGCATCACCTACTGAGTAATCTATTTTTACGTTCTCGCCATATAAAGACTCATATTGTGCATATAAATCGTTTAAATCATCTGCTGTTATTTTTTCTGCCATTTTTGCAAAGTCTGGAAACGCTTTTAACATTTGATTTAAATCTTTATTTTTTATTCCTTCAAAGTAATATGTTAGTGGTTGTAAATATATTTGTTCTGATGCTACTTCTTTATTATCATCTTTTTTTCTACATCCTGTAAGCATAAATATGCTTACTATAATAATTGAAATTATTGATAAGCATTTTAATAATCTTCTTTTGTTATTTAACATTATCATTTCTCCTTTCATATTGATTATAATAAGATTATCATAACTCTATATTTTTTTCAAGGCATAACATTTACTTTTATATAGATATTGTATTATTATTATTTAAATTTTCATCATTATTTTCTTTATTTTTATTAGATTCCTTATTTTGTAATTCTTCTAATTTATCAATTAATGTTTGTAATTGTTTTATATCTTTACCCATTATTTCGTAGTCACTATTTATTGTAGATTTTTTTAAATTTTTATTTGCTTTTATTATTGATTTTATTAATTCTTCTTCATTTTCTGGATCTTCAACCTCTATGTTAAAACCTTGCGATATTAAATTATTTAAAGCTGTTTTTAAGTCATCTCCTATAGCTATTTTATTACCTGATGCCACAACTACTTTTTTTAGCTTTGGTAGTGAATCACTTTCATTAATATATTCTTGATATATTGATTCTACATAAATTAATTTATCATCAATTGGTACTACTACTATATTTTTAGTAAGTTTTGTTCCTGATACATCAAGGCTTTCTATTTCTTTTGATATTGTTTCATTTTGACTTATTTGTGTATCTAATTGCATAGGACCTAGTACATAATTATCTGATGGATATCTATATAATTTTATCTGCATTTTTCCATCTTCATATGTTCCAACTGCATACGCTGTAATACTTTGTTTGCCAAAGATTGTGTATGGCAATACAATCCCTAGTTTTGCTTCTTTATTATCTGCAGTTTTAAGTATTGCATAATATGGTGTCATCTGAGTGGTTTCTGTTGTTGAAGAATTTATACCTGTACCATATTTTGCAATATCCCATACGTCATTTGCTCTATACAATACATCTGTTTCTGTATTATGATATCTTTTAAGTATTTCTGCTTGTATGTTATATAAAAATTCTGAATATGTGAAATGTTCACTTATTTCTTTTGGTATTTCTGCGTCTAAATCCATAAATACGTCTGGAAATGCTTTTTTATATGCCATTGCTATTAGATCTGTTCTATCTGTAATATAAAATTTAATATCTCCATCATATGCATCTACTAGAACTTTTACAGAATTTTTTATATAATTTATTTCTTGTCCATTTACATTGCTTTTTTGAGAATATGGATAATATTTTGATGTTGTATATGCATCAATTACCCATACCAAATTTCCGTCATCTGTTACTACAAGATATGGTGAACTGTCATACATTAGGTATGGCATTACTTTTTTGGCTCTTTCAATTATATTTCTATTTGTTAATATTTTGCTATTTTCATTTATATTTGTTGAGAATGCTAAATTTACATTTCCATTTGATAAAGCAAGTATCATTCTATCTAATTTATTTAGTTTTAAACCTGCTTTTCCATTATATGAATTTGTTGCATTATATGAATCATTATTTTCATTGCTTGGATAATCAAATTCATTTTTATTTTTACTATTTGTAACTATTATATTATTAGTTTCTAATCCAAAATATATTCTTGGATTATCTATATTAATTACATTATTTTCGTTTGAAAAATCTTTTTGTAAATTTATTAAATCTCCACTACTATTAGTTTGTGATGCAGATGTAACTACTGCTCCATATCCATGTGTATACTCATATGTTGCATTTGTATAAGAATTTTCGTTTGAAACTATTTCTCTTGGTGTTATATATACTAAAGTATTTTTTCCATCAATATTATATATTCCTGCATTACTTGAAGTATACTTATAATATCCTTTACTTGTTAATGTTCCATTTAACGATTTTAATACTAATGATTTATTAGTTATTGAAATATTATTAACTACTTCACTGTATTGTGTTATTTCTTCTGAATTAATTGTTTCAGAATCTTCTAGTTTTATTTCTTCTACATTTATTCCATACGCATCTCTTGTATTTTCTATATTATATGCTATATATTGTTTTTCTTTTTCATATTCGTTTGAATCTATAAATAATTTATTATAACCTACTAAAACTATTATTAGACCTATTAAATATGCTGGTACGGACAAAATCCACAATACCACACCTCTATTTTTCTTTTTATTATATGCTGATATACCTGAAAATATTGCTAATACCATTAATATAGATAATATTCTGTATCCCCAAACCTTTATTGTAATATCAGATGTTCCAGCCCCTGATATTGAATATGTGATTTCATTTTCACCTACAGTTAAAAAAGTTTGTGATGCTAGGTCTTCTGCATTTATAAGCGTAAATATTGCTAATATTATTACTATTACTTTCACATTGTTTAATAGTTGCTTTTTTAGTACTGATTTTTTTAGCGTATCTAAACTTACACCATTTGTAAATTGTGTATTTAGTAATACTATATAATATATTGCAGCATATAGTGTTACTGCTATAAGCGTTACTAGCATATATACAAGTATTGCTTGTAAAAATGGTTTTATAAATAGATAATAACCTATATCATGACCATAAATAAAATCTGCTTTTCCAAAAGATGTATTATTTATAAAAAGTATTGTTTTTTGTAAAAATATGTTAGATGTAATTACACTTACAATTGATGCTGTTATAAAAGAAATAGATTTGTTAGGAAATTTAGGCATTTCTTTATTTTCTTCTGTAAAAAATATTTTTAATCCTTTTTTTATTCTACGATTAGTTGTATGCATCAGGATAAAAATCCATATAAAAGACACTAATATCGTTATTGTTCTATATTTTATATTGTCATAGAATGATCCTATATAATTTTTACCTATTTCTAATATTTCTAAATAATTTCCTCTATACATTACATATGCTATAATTAAACATATTATTGAAAAAAGTATTACAATGATTGTTCTCTTAGCCCTTTTATTAGTTTTGTTTATTTTATTTGTTTTATTTGTTTTAACTTTTTTTACATTTTCTTCTTTCAAATTACTCACCTTCTATTTGCTATATTATACTATTTACAAAATCTGTTGAGTTAAATTTTTGCATATCATCTATTTGTTCACCTACGCCAATAAATTTTATTGGTAGATTGTTTTCTGATACAATTCCTATTACTGCTCCTCCTTTTGATGTTCCGTCTAGTTTGGTTAAAATTAGTCCATCTATATTAACAGCTTCTTTAAATGCTTTTACTTGTAGAATTGCATTTTGACCAGTTGTTGCATCTAATACCATTAAAGTTTCTTTTGATGCATCTGGTAGCTCTCTTTCTACTATTTTTTTTATTTTAATTAATTCATCCATTAGATATTTTTTATTATGCAATCTTCCTGCTGTATCAATTATTAAAACATCTGCATTTTCTTGTTTTGTTATTTTTATCGCATCAAATACAACAGATGCAGGGTCTGTTCCTTCATTTCTTTTTACTATTTGGCATCCAGCTCTATTTGCCCATATTTCTAATTGTTCTACTGCTGCTGCTCTAAAAGTATCTGCTGCTGCTATTACTACTTTTTTTCCATCTTTTTTTAAATTATTTGCTATTTTTCCTATTGATGTTGTTTTTCCAACCCCATTTACTCCCACTACTAATATTACAGATGGTGTAGTTTTTAATTTTAGCTCTGAATCTACCGAATCTAATATTTCTTGCATTTGACTTCTTAATGCTTGTTTTACTTGCTCTGCATCTTCTATTTTGTCAGTTTTTATTTTGTCTCTTAAATTTTCTATTATTTTCATTGATGTTTCCATTCCAACATCAGACATTATTAAAGCTTCTTCTAATTCCTCTAATAATTCTTCATCTACTTTTCTAAAATTTTTAAATACATTATTTATTTTATCATTTATTGATTCTTTAGTTTTTGTTAATCCTTGTTTTAATTTGTCAAAAAAGCCCATTGTTTCATCTCCGTTTATAATATTATGGAGCTACTGGGGAGAATCGAACTCCCGACCTACAGGTTACGAATCTGTTACTCTACCAACTAAGCTACAGTAGCATATATTTTATATTTTAACATACTTTGCAAATTTAATACAATAGTATTCCTAAAAATACGTGATAATTTAATAGATTTGCACATTTGAGGACGCTAAAATGTGCAAATATTTTTCAAACTACATATGTTAGCGTCCTCTTTTATGTGTGCTTTTTATTTTGAGTGCTTTCCTTTTGATCTTTTTGTTTTATAATTATTATCTATTGTATTATCATATTCTGTTTCAAAGTTTTGTGTTGTTTCTATCATTGATTTATTATTATATTCATAGTCTGATATATTGCTATTATTATATGTTGATTCTACATCTGATTTTTCTCTAAAAGAAAAATCTTCATTTTTAGTAATACTTCCATACAAATCGTTATATTTTGATTCTGAATTTTCTTTAATATCTGCATCCTTTGTGTTATCGTAATCTCCATATATATCTTTTGTTACGTATGGATTATAATTAAAGTTATCTTCATTTTTTATTACAGTATCAGAATCGCTGTTGTCAATATCATTTGGTAATTTTCCAAATAATTCATTTTCTATATCTTTTTTTGAATATTTTTCTATGTTTTCTTTATTTTCTACTAATTTTGGCTCTTTAGATGAATATCCATATAAATCAGAATAGTCATTTGATTCTTCATCTTGGTCATATTTCTTTTTTCTGCTTTTTATTATTATAATGATTATAATAATAATTACTAATGCCATAACACCAATACCTATATATAATGCCATATTGTCTTTATTATTTGTTGTTCCTACCATAGATGATTTATTTACATATATTTGGTAAACTACCTTTTCTGTTCCATCTTGAGATGTTACAGTAATTACAATTGTATTTTCTCCATTTTGTAAATTTGAATTTCCTGAAATTTCTACTTTTGCATCTTCATTATTTGCTTCTGCTGATATGTCTAGTTTTGTTACTAATGGATCTAACACATTTAATTTGTATTCATAAACACTTGACGAAAATTTAGGACTTAATGTATATCCATTTATTTTAATAGATGTTAATCCAAGTTTTTCGTTTTCTTGTTTTTTTACATTAATATTATAAATTCTAGTAGTTTCATCTTGAGCAGTAACTGTTATTTTTACAACATTATCTCCTGGTTGTAAAGCATCATTTCCAGTAATTTCTACTTTTGCATTTTCATCATTTGGAGCTGCTTTTATATCCAATTTTTCTACTTCTGGTCCTACTGTTAATGTGTATGTTGTAGTTTCTGGATTAAATTCTGGATCTAACCCTTCTGGTGTTATTTCTAATGTTTTTAATGCTTTATCTGATGATTTTGCTGGCTCTTCTGTTGTTAGTAAACTTGTTTTTATATATCCTGTTGAACCATTGTATGTAACTTTACTCCATCCATTATCGCCAATTCCTGTACGTGTAACACTTTCACCTTTTTTTAAACTTCCTATTTTATTACTATCTGCACTATAGCTTTTACGAATGTTTATATCTCCTGTTGCATATACAGTTTCATTTGCTGATTTGAAGGTTGGCTCTGCTGGGGTTTCTGGTTTGGTGTTTTGGTTTGGTGTTGTGTTTTTATTTGTTGTCTCACTTTTAGACGATGTTTTTCCCGCAATAGAAATTGAATTACTTGAAATGCTTTTTAAATTTCCAGAAGAATCTGACATATCTCCATCTGGAGTTACAGTTACTTTAAATCCATTATCAGAATTAGCTGTTACCGTTATTGAAGCAGAACCTTCAACCCAAACAGTTGAACTATTTGCTGTTCCTCCACTTACACTAATATTTACTTTACCTGTATATACAGATGAAATTGTAATACTAGCACTTTCTCCATTTGCAATACTATTTTTTGAACTACTAATATTTAAATCAGCAGCCATAGACTTCACTGTAATAACAAACAATAATATTATTACTGCTATAATTGTCTTTTTAATCACTTGTATCTTTTTCATATTTTTTTCCTTTCTGTAAAAATTATTTCATAATTTCATTTTTTATTAAAACATAATCTGATGGGTCAATTACTCCATTTTGATTATAATCTGCCACTACTTGTTGATCAGCATTTAAAGATTTTACACCCATTATATGATTTTTTATTAAAACATAATCTGATGGGTCAAGCCTATTATTACCATTAACATCCCCTAGTGTTTTTTTATTATTGTCTCCAGGTTGATTAGTATTGTTACTAATATTTTCACCCTTATTTAAATATTTATTAGCAACAAATCCTTCTAATCCATCACTAGTTACTATTTTATCCCAAGTATATCCATTTGCGTTTGCTACATTTTCTTGCATTACAGTTACTGTTGTTCCTTTAGCTAATGATATTACTGGATTGCTCGATGTAGTTGCTTCTGCCCTAATATGTACACTTGAATTAACATTACAATTTATTGTTGCTGTCATATAATTATTAGTTAAATATTTATCAGCTATATATCCTAGTGTTCCATTTGCAAGTTTCACTTTTACCCAATTATATCCATTAAGGTTATTATAAGTATCCTTTTCAATTATTGTTACTAATTGACCTTTAATCAATGTTGTGATAATTGTTGTTCCACTTGTTCCAGGTCCATTTCTCAAATTTACACTCGTATTTGCTACTGCTAATATATTACAATTTGTTACATCTGGTATTTGTTCTATAAAATTTCTTGCTATATATCCTTTAACTCCTGATGATAGAACTACTTTGTCCCAATAATATCCACTAACTTGGTTTGAAGCATATTCTATTCTTAAAACTACATCTCCTGTATTAACCTTTGTAAGTACTGTTGCTAATAATGATGGTGAATTTCTAACTTGAACATTTGTGCCAGTTACTTTTACACTTTGTGTTACTATACTAGAGCTATCTGGTGTCTCGCATCTATTCTCTGGCATATTTTCATATACTGGAATTATAAAAGTAATTGGTGTATTATAATTTGTATGTCCCTTTTTCATACTCATAGACTCACTATATGCGGCTTGAAGATTTTGCATATATTGGTGTGCATATATACTTCCATCTGATCTATCTACATCAAATTTTTGTAGATATAAAGTTCCTTGACCAAGATTTATATATTGGTCTTTCAAAAATTTACTTCCTCCTTTTATAGCCTTTTCTGGATTATCCCATCCATTGTTTTTTGCTGTTGTTAATGCTTTTGTAATTATAGTTCCAGCCCCTGAACCACTTGCATTTATATTAAAAAAATTATAATACCCTACATATCCAGAATATGTTCCTTTGCCTGTAGAACTTGCTGTGCTTCTTGCTCCTTGCTCTTGCAATATTCTTGCTGCTAAATGATATGGGTTTATTCCAGATTCTTTTCCTGCCTCTAAAATAATCTGTGCATATGTTTTTTCTAATGTACATATGTTTCCACTAGTATTTGTATATGTAATATTCCCTTTGTTCATCCATGCTGCATTAGCTATTATTTTATTAATTCCATCTAAAGAATAATCAGCATTATTATTGTATTTCAAATCTTCAAATTGAAAAATATTCTCCTCATTCAACCAGTTACGAGAATCCATATAATAAGAAACTGCTACTTCCGAAGCACATTTCCAATTTCCTGAATCATATGTTTTATCTCCACAAGTATTGCATATCCAGGCTCCTTTTTTATCAGCTGGTACAAGGTTTCTTTCATGCACTGCTGTTGTTTCATTTTTTATTACCTGATTCCAATCAAGACCAGTATATAATATTTTAAAGTTCCAATTTGGATATTTAGATTTTAAATTTTCAATTAGCTCTTTATATCCTGGATATTTACTTATTTTACTTGAAGAATAGCTTTCTGTTGTTTGTGCAGCATAAGATTTTATTTGTAAAAATCTACTTGCGCATATATATGTAATAAAAATTATCAACATCACTATACTTATTATCTTCGTTTTTTTCGGCAAAATGTTACGTTTTAACATTTTTCACCCTCCTCTTTTGCAAAATTTTACAGATTTAGTATATCATTATTAATAAATTAAAGTCAATTGATAACGAAAAATTTATATAATAAATATGTGCAAAATAAAACTTCAACTTGGGGACGGGGCAAAAAATTAAAGTTACCATAATCTTTTTTGTGGTAACTTTAATTTTTTGCCCCGTCCCCAAGTTGATTTTTTTGCCCCGTCCCCAAGTTGATAATTTAATTCATTAATAATATCTGAATATTTAATAAAAAATATTTTTTTATCTTTTTGCTCTAAACTATATAGTAAATTTTTAAGCAATATTTTATCTTTATTTTGTACATTATCTACACTTTGTAAATATTCATTTGCAAGCTCTATATTATTTTTTGCAACATCCCAATTTTCTTCTAAAACATTATAATATGACTCATAAATTTTTTTCTTTGCTTTTAATGCATATAATTTATTTTTATCATAATTTATTCTTTCTGCAATCTCAATTATATTATTATATATTATCACAGATTCTTTTATAAACTTCACTTCATTTTGCTCTGTTGCATATATTAGTAAATTGTCAAAACCATTAGTTATTTCAACTAATTTTTCGTCACTTACAATTGCTTTTGTGTTTATATCACTTTGAATTGTAGCCCAAGATATATATAAATTTTCTATATTGCTCTTAATATCCTCCCAATTTTCTTTATCAGCCGAACTTTGCTTTTTATATTGCATTGACATAATTGTAACTTCTTCTGAATTAGTACTTTCATTACTTTCTCCGCCACTACCAGTTTCACTGGATTTTTTTTCACTATCTTTTTCTCCATTATTACTTTCATTATTTTTAACCTTTGTGTTTTCTTCAACGATATCATATTTTGTTTTAACATTTCCTGTAATAATATCTATAAAATTTGAAATTTTATTATCTAAATAATCTAACTCAGTAGCTATTTTTGTATCAATATTTTGATTTTCTTTTTTACTACCGCATCCACTTAAACATCCTATTATGAAAATAATAATTACACTAAAATAAAAAACTCTTTTTATAAGCTCCACCTCTTTTATATATAATTTATTATATATATCTTTTCACAAAAATTGGATTTTATTCTTATGAATATATAAATAAAAAAAACAAATAATAAAATTAAATATTATTATGGAGATTTTTTTATGGATTCTACAGTAAAACTTTATAGTGAAAACTCAGAAGAACTTTGTGATTTTTTAGAAAAATTTTTTTCTATAAAATTTAAACTGAATAATAAAAATTATTGGGAAAAACGCTATCTAAATCCTATTGAAATGGCAGATATAGTAGCTGTATTTGTAGATAATAAGGATAAATATCGCAATACAAATATGTGGGTTAGTATTGATTCTGGAGTTTTTATAAATATAAAAGAAGATAATTACAATTTTTTTATCCAGTATCTTTTTGAAAGATATCCTTATTAAAATAAAAAACGATTATGTTCTTAATGAAAAAACATAATCGTTTTTTATTATTTGTACTTTTTTAATTAAAAGAAGAAAAATACCTTTTTCCTGTCTCTTATTTTTTCTGGACAATCTATGTATATATCTAAATCATCTAATATTTTTTTAGGGTTTGTTGTTGTTATTTCATATATGTATCTTTCATCACCAGATACCTCTTCTAATCTTTTTAATATTGCTTTTATATTTTCATATATATATCCTTGTCTATGAGTATCTGTTCCTAAAAAGTGAATTAGGTTATTCTGTAGTAAAATTTCTGCTGTTTGTTTAACTGTTTTACCATATTGTCCTGCAAAACTTCCATAATTAGATTGTACTAATACTCCATGTTTTATTATTTCTATTAAATTATTAGGATTTTCTTGTATATATGTATATCGCTCTGGATGTGCTAATATTGGAATGTGACCATCTGCTTTAATTTTGTATATTATTTCTCCTAAATTAAACATTCTATTTGAAAATGGTATTTCAAACAATATATATCTACTATTAGCTAATGTAGATATTTTTGATTTTGCTAATAATGATGGTGTATTCTCGGTTAACAGTATTTCATTACCTTGGTGAAGTTGTATTATTATGTCTTCCTTGTATATTTCTTTTTTTAATTCGTTTATTTTGTTTTTTATTTTATTTTTTGTATTTTCATAATACCCTTCTATATAATGTGGTGTTAAAATAACATCTGTAAAATCAGCTTGTTCTGCCTTTTTTAAATTATCTATTGTATTATCTAAAGATTTTGACCCATCATCTACATTATTAAGTATATGCGAATGTATATCAATCACTTTAATCCCCTACTTCTTATCACTATCTATTAAATATTGACTTAACTGTTGTAAAACAGAATTTATGTCAACATCTTCTTTTTTATCTTCAACTTTAGAATTTGAATTTTCAACTTCTTTTATTTTTCTTTTTACTTCATTTATTTCTTGTTCTTCAATTTTTTTCTTTGAATTTGACTTCATATTGTCAGTCCAGCTCTTTTTGCTTGTAACAATTGAATTTTCATAATAGTAACCTGATGAATATTCTTTTTTTGATGTTGGCATTTTATTTACTACAACTCCTGCAATTTTTCCACCAACATTTAATATATTTCTTTTTACTTGATTTAAATCATCTATTTTAGTTAATTTATGTGCAGAAACTATTAAAGTAGTATTTACAAATTTTGATAATATTATTGCATCTGTAACAATTGTGCTAGGTGTTCCATCAAATATAACTATATCGAATATTTCTTCCAAATATTTTACAAGGTCTATCATTTTTTGGCTAGTTAATAATTCAGATGGATTTGGTGGCATAATTCCAGATGTCATAACATACAAGTTATCAACCACTGTATTTTGAATATATTCTCCTATTGAATTTAAACTCTCATTTTTAGTTGTCATTATTAGGTAATTTGATAATCCTTTTTCATTATTTAGTTCAAAAATGGTATGTTGTCTACCTTTTCTCATATCTGCATCTACTAGTAATACTCTTTTTCCTGCTTGTGCAAAAGTTACTGCTAAATTTGCTGATACCCAACTTTTTCCTTCTCCGGGAACAGTACTTGTTACTAATAATGATTTCAATTTTTCATCTACATTCATGAATTGTATATTTGTTCTTAATGTTCTAAAAACTTCTGATATCTGTGTCTTTGGTGATACGAATGTTATAAGTTCATTTTTCATTTTAGTATATACCTCCCTTTCTATTATTTTCATTAACATAAGGTATTGAAACTAGAGTAATAAGATCTGTATTATTTTCTATATCATCGGCATCTTTTATTGTAGTATCAAACATATTTGCAACTAGAACATATATTATAGATATTACTAAACCAATTACAAAGAATATTAATATATCTCTAATATGATTTATATTACATGGTGTTATTGATTCTTCTGCTTGATCTACTGTGTATACATTGTCAATTTTGTATATTTCTGCTACTTTTTTTGCAAATACATTTGTTACCTCATTTGCTATTTTCATTGCTTGTACTGGATCTTCATGTTGTACAGTTATTTTTAACATAGCTGTATCTTCTATTTCACTAACAGTTATTTTATTTGCAAGTGTATTTTCACTTTCATTAATTCCTAAATTATTTATTGTTTCTCTTAATGTACTTTTACTTTTTACCAATTTGCTATATGTTCCTATTAAATTTTTTGCTAATCCTAAATCTGAAGATGTTATTGTTTCTTGTGAAGATGATTCTGTTTTAGTAGCATCTTTTACTAACACAACAGTTGTATATGCTTCATACTCTGGTTTCACAAAATAAAAAGAATAAATTGTTCCTATTGCAACAGTAATTAATGAAATTAGTATGATATGTAATCTTTTGTTCCAAAAAATACTTATTAATTTTTTTAAATCTAACTCTTCCATTTTTTTTCCTCCATAAAATAGTATGTACATACTATTATACATAATATTATGTAGTTTTGGCAAGTACTTTTGTAAAAATAATTCATTTTTTGTAAACTTCTGTAAACTAATAATGATAAAAATAAAAAAACATAGTTTTAAAGTACAGTTCACTGTTTTAAAATAAGCCGTTCAAAGGGAATATAAAAAATTATTTATATTCCCTTTAAATTCCTCTACAAAAAATGTTCATTATTGATAAAATGTAACACTCTTTAATCAAATCAAAAAATAATTTTACATATAAAGCTATTCTTCGTTACAGTTCAGGTGCTTTAAAATAAGTCGTTCCAAAGGAATTATATTATAAAAAAATTCCGTTCCTTACTGGTCGGCAGGCTAAAGTTTTAATATATTAATAAGTATGTGCTTTAAAATATTGGCTGGCTGTGAGGTTCTATGGCTCCCAAACGAGCTAAGTTACTGCATTTTTTATAATATAATTCCTTTTACACTACTCTATATGTTTACTGAATTGTAACTATTCTTCTACAATTTCAAAAGATATTCTTCTAAGCTCTTTATTTGCCTCTATTACTCTTATTCGCACTTTTTGTCCGATTTTGTATATGGTGTTACTTTGCTCTCCTATTAATATTTTTCGCTCTTGATCATATATAAAGTATTCATTTCCTAAATTTTCAAATCTGATTAAGCCTTCTACCGTATTTTCTAGCTCTACAAACATTCCAAAAGAAGTTATACTTGAAACAATTCCTTCGTATTCTTCTCCAATTTTATTTTGCATATATTCAGCTTTTTTAATATCTTCACTATCTCGCTCTACCTTTTGAGCTATTTTTTCTCTATCTGATGATCTTTCTGCATATTTTGCAGATTGTTCTGAATATTTATTTATTGTATCTTCATTTATATTATAATTATTATCTAAGTACATAGAAATAATCCTGTGTATAAATAAATCTGGGTATCTTCTTATTGGTGATGTAAAGTGACAATAATATTTGCTTGCAATTCCAAAATGTCCTTTATTTGTACTTTCATATCTAGCTACTTTTAAAGTTCTTAAAATTAGGTTGGATATTACTCTTTCTTCTGGAGTTTCTTTTATCTTTTCTAAAACCTCTGCAAAAGATTTTGGATGAATATTTTCTTTGTTATATTTTACTTTATATCCTAGATTAAATAAAAATTTATTTAATTCATCTATTTTGTCCGTAGCTGGTGGTTCATGAACTCTATAAATAAAAGGTGCTTCTAGCCAGAAAAATTTTTCTGCAACTACTTCATTTGCTATAAGCATAAATTGTTCAATTATTTCATTTGCAAAATTAGTTTCATATTTTTTTACATCTATTGCAATTCCATTTTCATCTAATGTTATTTTACTTTCTGGAACATCTAAATTTAATGCTCCATCACGATTTCGTTTTTCTTTTAATATTTTGGCAAGTTCTTCCATTAATGAGAATTGCTTTATATATGGTTTGTATTTTTGTATAATTTTTATATCTTCATTATTTAAAGAGTCTTCTTTAATGTATTGTAATATTTTAAATACATCTGTATATGACATCCTTTCTTTAACATTTATAATACTTTTTCTTATATCAGAAGATATAACTTTTCCAGATTCATTGATTTCCATAATTACAGAAATAGCTAATCTATCTTCTTTGGCATTTAAACTACATATTCCGTTTGATAGCTCTTTTGGTAACATTGGTATAACTCTATCCATCATATATATACTAGTTCCTCTTATTATTGCTTCTTTATCTAATTCTGAATTTTCTTTTACATAATGACTAACATCTGCAATGCTTACAATAAGATTATATGTTCCAGCCTCTGTTTTTTCAACACATACAGCATCATCTAAATCTTTTGCATCTTCTCCATCTATCGTAAATATTGTTTTATTTCTAAGGTCTAATCTGCTTTTTATTTCTTTTTTAGATATTTCTTTTTCTATATTTTGAGCTTCTTTTATAACGCTCTCTGGAAATTCATACGGTAAATCATATTCTTTAATTAACGAAACCATATCTACTCCGGCCATATCTATATTGCCTATTACTTCTGTTATCTTTCCTTCTGCTTTTTTTCCGTTTTCTGGGTATTTTGTTATTTTTACAACTACTTTTTGCTTATTTTTGGCTTTGCCTATATTCTTTTTTGATATAAATATATCAGATCCAAATCTTTTATCATCTGGAATTACAAATCCAAAATTTTTACTTGATTCAAAAACTCCTACTACACTATCTTTTCCTCGTTTTATTATTTTGATTATTCTACCTTCTCTGTGAGAGTCTTTTTTGAAATCTTCTATCAGTTCTACTATTACTTCATCTTCATTTAAGCTATTATTTATATTTTTTCCTGATATATAAATTTCTTCATCACTATCTTCAATTTTTACAAATCCAAATCCTCTTTCATTTATACGTAATTTTCCCTTTTTGTATTTTTTGGCATCTACTAAACTATATTTGCCTTTTTTATTTACTTTTATCTTATATTCTAATGTTAATTCCTTTAATATTTGTGTAAATTCTGAATATTGATTTTTTGGAACACTCATTATCTCTGCAATTTGCTTTGCTTTCATTGGAACATATGCTTCTTCTGACATGAAAGTTAATATTTTTTCTTTTTGCTCTTCCATCTATTACCTCCAATATTATTATTTTTCGATTTTCTATTTATATTCAAAACAGTTATAAATTTATTAAACAAATTTACATTATATATAAATTAATAGTGCTAACTGCTGCTATGCAGTATACAGCATGTTTGTAAGTATTTACTTACAAACATAACTATAATATAAAAAAAGGAAATTACATTATATTTGTAACCTCCTTTTCAATTTATATTAATATTTTTTAATTACATTAAATATAAAAAGCTTAATCCAACTGTTCCTATTGCAAAAAATATACTTAAAAATACAGTTGCTTTTTTTAATGCACCTTCTTTTGTTCTACCTTTGTTTTTTTCATAGAAGTTATTTGTTGTAGAACCTGTAATTGCACCAGAAGCACCTTGACTATCTTTTGCTTGCACAGTGGCTAATATAATTAAAGCTACACACAATATTATATATAATCCTATTGCTATGTTTTTTAGTATTGTCATTTTTATCCCTCATTTCGTATTTTTTATTTACTTGTATTATTCTAACATATCATTATTTTAATTGCAAATAATTTTATGCAGTTTCTACTTTTTTATTTGTAGATTTTCTTTTTTGCTTGATTTCTAGCTCGTTATTTTTGTTTTCATTTATAATTATTTTAGGTGGTTCACCATTTTCTATTGTTTGTTTTGTTATTATACATTTTTCTATTTTAGGATTTGATGGTATTTCAAACATAATATCTCTCATAATTTCTTCCAAAATAGATCTTAGCCCTCTAGCTCCTGTTTTTCGCTCAATTGCCTTGTTTACAATTTGCTCAAGAGCCTCTTCATCAAATTGTAATTCAACATTATCCATTTCAAATAGACGTTTATATTGTTTTACTAGAGAGTTCTTTGGCTTAGTTATTATATCTAATAGAGCCGTTTTATCTAGCTCTTTTAATGTTGCTATTATTGGTAATCTTCCAACAAATTCTGGAATTAAACCAAACTTTAATAAGTCTTGTGGTAATAATTGTTTAAAAATTTCTTCATTATTTTTTTGTGAAATTGATAAATTAGTTCCAAATCCTATTGTTTTTTTACCTGTTCTATCATTTATAATATTTTCTAATCCTTCAAAAGCTCCTCCACAAATAAATAATATATTTTCAGTTTTTATTTGGATGAATTCTTGATGAGGATGTTTTCTTCCTCCTTGTGGTGGAACTGAAGCAACTGTTCCTTCTATAATTTTTAATAGTGCTTGCTGAACACCTTCTCCACTTACATCTCTAGTTATTGATGGATTTTCAGATTTTCTTGTTATTTTATCTATTTCATCTATATATATAATTCCTTTTTCTGCTTTTGTTACATCATAATCTGCTGCTTGTATTAGCTTTAATAAAATATTTTCTACGTCTTCTCCTACATATCCAGCTTCTGTTAATGTTGTTGCATCAGCAATTGCAAAAGGAACTTTTAGTATTCTTGCTAATGTTTGTGCTAATAGAGTTTTTCCACAACCTGTTGGCCCTAATAAAAGAACATTACTTTTTTGTATTTCTACATCATTAATTTCTTTATTTTTTTCTATATTATTAATTCGTTTATAATGATTGTATACAGCTACTGCTAGTGTTTTTTTAGCTTCTTCTTGACCAATTACATATTCATCTAGTATTTCTTTAATTTCTGATGGAGTAGGTAATTTTTCATTTTCATCTAAAGTATATTCATCTCCACTTTCATAAAACTCATCTTCTAAAATACTATTACATGCTTTTATACATTCATCACATATAAAAACTCCTGGACCTGCAATTAATTTTTCTACTGCATTTTGCATTTTTCCGCAAAATGAACATTTTACACTATTGTTTTTACTGCTATTTGCCATTTTCCCTCCTAATATTTATTTTGGATTATTTTCTTCTATCCATAATTCCATCAATTAAACCATATTTCAATGCTTCTTCTGCTGTCATATAGTTATCTCTCTCTGTGTCTTTTTGTATTGTTTCTAAGCTTTGACCTGTTCTTTCGCTTAATAGTTTGTTTAATTTATCTCTTGTTTTTACCATATGGTCTGCATGTATTTTTATTTCTGTTGTTTGACCAGAAAGACCCCCACCACCTATTAATGGTTGATGTATTAATATCTCTGAATTTGGTGTAGCAAATCTTTTTCCTTTTTCACCTGATGCTAATAATACTGCTCCCATACTTGCTGCCATTCCAACACAAATTGTTGATACAGGACATTTTATATAATTCATTGTATCTACTATTCCCATACCATCTGTAATTGAGCCTCCTGGACTGTTTATATATAAAAATATTTCTTTTTCTGGATCTTCTGACTCTAAAAATAATAATTGTGCTATTACTAATCCTGCTGATGCACTATTTACATCTTCTCCTAAAAATATAATTCTGTCTTTTAATAATCTTGAGAAAATGTCATAAGATCTTTCTCCTTTAGATGTTTGTTCAATTACATATGGAACTAAACTGTTTTTTTCTAACATAAATTTCCTTCCTCCTTATTTATATAATTATATGAATTTTATAATATAACTGTTTATTTTTCAATAGTTCTTTTAAGTTATTTATAAAAAATCGGTTAAGTTATTTGTAAAAATCGTTTAAAAAGTTGCGCTTTATAGCTAAACATGAGCAATTACAAATGGATTTTATTATAAAAAAGACTGTGAATATTAACGTAAAAAAGCCAGAGACATAGATAATATTTATTTTTGCCCCTAACTTTTCTTCATTTATTTTTCAGTTTTTTCTGCTTTTTTTGCTGCTTTTATATCTGCATTATCTACTATAAATTGTATTGCTTTTTCTGTTGTTATATTATTTTTTAAATATTCTTTTAAATTATCGTTGCTCATTAAATCATCTTCATTTTTACCATAATTTGCAGCCATTTCTTTTAATTTTTCTTGTATTTCATTATCTGTAGCTTCTATTTTTTCTTTTTTTACAATTGCTTCTAATACTAATTTTGTTTTTACAGAGTTTGCTGCTTGTTCTTCATATTCTTTTCTCATATCATCTTCTGATTTATTTATCATTTTTAAATATTGAGATAAATTTAATCCTTGATATGCTAATCTTCCATCTATATCTTTTAATATATTGTCTATTTCTGTTTCAATCATTCCTGATGGAATATCTATTTTTGTGTTATCACATACAGCTTTAATTGCTGCATCTTCTGTTTGATATTTTGCTTGGTTTTTCTTGTCGTCTGTTAATTTTTCTTTTATACTTGCTTTTAAATCTTTTAATGTGTCAAATTCACTAACATCTTTAGCAAATTCATCATCTATTGCTGGTAATTCTTTTACTTTTATTTCGTGAAGTTTTACTTTAAATGTTGCATCTTTTCCTGCTAATTCTTTTGAAAAATATTCTTCTGGAAATTTAACATTTATATCTTTTTCTTCTTCTATTTTCATTCCTATTACTTGATCTTCGAATCCTGGAATGAATGTTTTGCTACCTATTTCTAATTCGTGTTTTTCTGCTTTTCCACCTTCAAAAGGAACTCCATCAACAAATCCTTCAAAATCGATTACAGTTATATCTTTGTTTTTTACGGCTCTATTTTCTACACTAACTATTCTTGCATTTTTTTCTGCCATACGCTCTAATTCTTTTTTTACATCTGCTGCACTTACTGTTGTATCAATTTTTTCTAGCTCTATTCCTTTATATTTTCCAAGCTTAACTTCTGGCTTAGTTTGTACTGTAGCTGTAAAAATTAAATCTTTTCCTTTTTCCATTTGTGTTATTTCTATTTCTGGTCTACTTACAGCTTCTATATTATTCTCTTTTAATTCTTTTTCATATATTTCTGGTACTATTTCATTAAATGTATCTTCATAAAATATAGATGGACCATATGTTCTTTCGATTATTGACATAGGAGCTTTTCCTTTTCTGAATCCTGGTATACTGAAATATTTAGCTGTTTTAATATAAACTTTTTTCATACCTTCATCAAATTTTTCTGCTTCTACTGTAAATGTTAATTTTAATTCATTTGTTTTATCTGTTTTTTCTACTTTAATACTCATTATTATTCATCCTTTCAATCTCTAAAACTAGCTTTTTTATTATAACACATTTTTTTGATTTTGCAATAGCTTGTTATATAAATTCATGGTAAATTCCCCAAATATTACAAAAATGTAATATTTAATGAAATTACCTTAATATAAATTACATATTTTCTGTTATTGCTTCTATTTTTTGCAAAAGTATTTCATTTCTTTTAATAAATATTTGATTTAAACTTATATCTTGATTTATATCTAAGCTACAATCAATTTTGTTAACTTTATAATCTTTATATGTTTCTTCTATTTGCTTAATTATATTAACTTTTTTAATTCCTTCTATTGTAAATGGATCACATACTATAATTTGTAGTTCTATTTTTTTTATTTTTGCAACTTCTTTAATTTGCTCATCTAAAAAATTATAATAATTATTATAATCTATATATAATAATATTCTTTCTCCCTCTAGAACTTCTTCTATCTTTTTTCTTAGTTTTATATATGTTTTAATATTATTTATTTCTATATCTTGAATATTTTCTTTTTTAAAAAATTGTTTCACATTTAGGCATTTAAAATTTATTTTTGATTCCTTATTTATTAATCTTTTGTCTATATCCTCATCAAAATATATTAAATTTATATTTTTCTTTTCTTCTTTTTTCCATTCTAATACATATTTGTTTTCTTTTGTACTATCTTCTATCACCTTATTTACTTTTTTAAATCCATTTTTATAAAAAAACATTAAAGCTATTTCATTATTCTTAGGTACTTTTGCTGTTAACTTTTTATATTGTTTCTTGCTATTTTCTAGCAAGATTGTGCCAATACCTTCTCTTCTAATATTTGGTATGACTAACATTGCCCATATTTCATTATTTTCATCTACACTTATGAACCCTTCTATTTTTCCATCTTCTGTGTAAATTACAGTTGATGTTAAGTTTTTAATAAACTTATTTCTTACTTTTGTATATATATTTACTAAAACTTCACCTTTTAAAAATTTATTAGATTTAGAATATTCGTTTTTCCATAATTTCATTATATTATCTATATCATTATCTCTTAATTCTTTTAACAAATTCTATCCCTTCCTATTTAATTGATCTTTAATAGTTTGAAATTCAAATAATCTGCACTTATTAAATTAAATTCTATTCCTTCTATATTTCCAATTACTGCATCTGTATGTGATTTTCCATGTAAATGCCCATAGTAGCATTTCTTTATATCATATTTTTTTAGCGTTTTGAAGAATTCTAAGTTATTATTTTCTAATATATTTTTTTCACTTAATGGTGGATAATGCATAATTGCAATAATCTCTTTTTTAGTTCCATATTTATTAATTGCATCTTTTATTGATAGCTCTAATCTTTGATTCTCTCTATTAATCATTTTTTTACTATTTTCAGTTTCTTGAAATGACCACCCTCTGGTTCCAACAAAAACTTTATCTTCAAATTCTATGGAATTGTTATATAAAAATTCTATATTTTTAAATTTATTATTTTCTAAATACTTTTTCATACTTGTAACAGTAGTCCACCAATAATCATGGTTTCCTTTTAGTAATACTTTTTTTCCTGGTAAATCATTTAAAAATTTAAAATCTAAATATGTATCTTCTAAATAAGTTGCCCATGAAAAATCTCCTGATAGTACAACCAAATCATCATCATTTACTTTGTTTATCCAATCTTGTTTTATCTTCTCTTCATGTTTTTCCCAATTTTTACCAAATATATCCATTGGTTTGTTCTGGCTGAAAGATAGATGTAAATCACCTATTACATATATTGACATTGCTTTCTCCTTCTATTCCAATTTTAAATTAGGTATAGCATTTAATGTTAAATTAGATGTTTTTCCATTAATATAATTATAATATCCTGCACTTGCAATCATAGCTGCATTGTCTGTACATAATTTTATATCTGGATAAAAAATTTCATATCCGTCTTTTTTTAATAGCTCAAATTTATTTCTTATATAACTATTTGCTGAAACCCCTCCAGCTAATGCAATTTTTTTAATTTTTAAGCTTTTAGCAGCTTTTAATGTATTGTCTATTAGCTCTTCTGTAACTGTTTTTTCAAAACTTGCACATAAATCTGCTTTATTAATTTGAGGATCTTTATGATGTAAATTTATTACTGCTGTTTTTATGCCACTAAAACTAAAATCCAAATTATCAAAATGTGTTTTTGGAAGTTGTATAGTGCTTTCTCCTTCTTTTGCAAGTTTGTCCACTTTAGGCCCCCCTGGATATCCTAAACCTATAACTCTAGCTACTTTGTCAAATGCTTCTCCTATTGCGTCATCTCTGGTTTTTCCTAAAATTTCAAATTCTTTATAATTTTTTATGTGTACTAAATGTGTATGACCTCCTGAAATTATTAAGCACAAAAATGGTGGCTCTAATTTTTTATTTGTTATATAATTTGCTGCAATATGTCCTTCTATGTGATTTGTTCCTACTAAAGGTTTATTTAGTGCATAACTTAATGCTTTTGCATATGATACACCTACTAATAGCGCTCCCACTAGCCCAGGTCCATATGTACAAGCAATTATATCAATGTCATCAAATGTGACATTTGCTTCTTTTAGTGCTTCTTTGGTAACATTCGAGATATTTTCTACATGTTTTCTTGAAGCAATTTCTGGAACAACTCCTCCAAATTGTGTATGAATTGCTATTTGTGTATTTATTACGTTAGAAAGAACTTCTCTTCCATTTTTTACAATTGCTACTGATGTTTCATCACAACTAGATTCTATTCCTAAAGTTAATATATCTTTCATTTTTATCCTTCCCTTTATAAGAGCTATATTGATACTCCAAATATTGTCGCAGTTAATTTGAATATTCCAGAATAAACAGCTTGTATAGCAGGTGAAATAATTGCTCCTGCAATTCCTGTAATCCATATTAATAAAAATATTATATAAAAAATTTGTTCATTATTCATAAACCACATTTTTGCTTTATATGGTAAAAAGTGCATTAAAACTTTTGAACCATCTAAAGGTGGCAATGGTATTAAATTGAATATTCCTAGTCCAATATTAATAGCAATTATACTTTGTAATATTGTTAATATAGTAAAAGCTACTCTTACGCTACACGTTGCTAATAATTCAAATTTTATTATAACTATTGTTATTATTGAAAATAATATTGCTAAAATAAAATTTGCAAGTGGTCCTGCAATTGATACAATAGCTTCTGCTTTGCTTAAAGAAATATTTCTGTTAAAATTTCTAGAATCAATTTGAACTGGTCTACCCCATCCAAATCCTAAAAATAGCAACATAATAATTCCTATTGGATCCATATGTTTTATTGGATTTAAAGATAACCTGCCTTGTAATTTGGCAGTATCATCACCTAGTTTATATGCTGCATATGCATGTGCATATTCATGAAAAGTTATTGCTATTAAAACTCCTGGTATACTTAAAAGTAAACTTAATAGCTCTGCCGGATTTGATAAATATCCCATTAACATACTAAGTACACAAATTCCTAAAAAAACATAAAGTATTCTTTTGTCAAAACTAAAAAACATAACTCACCTATCCTTTTCTATTTATATACATGGTATTATATATTAGATTTGTTAGAAAGTAAAGGTTTAATTGTTCATATTATATCTCATTTCTTTTGCATGTTCTAATGCATTTTTTGTTATATCTCCGCTTGATATTCTTGCTATTTCTTCTATTACTTCTGCTTCATTTAATAATTTTATTGTAGTAAAAGTTTTTTCATTTTCTACTTTTTTACTTATAAAATAATTATAATCACCTTTTGCTGCAATATTAGCTTGATGTGTTATACATAGAACTTGATGTTTTTTAGAAATTATTTTAATTTTTTCTCCAACAGATTTTGCTGCTTTGCCACTTATACCTGTATCGATTTCATCAAATATTAGAACAGGAACTTCATCAATATCTGCAAGTACAGTTTTTATTGCTAACATTATTCTTGATATTTCTCCTCCAGAAGCGATTTTTATTAGTGATTTTTCTTCATCTCCTACATTAGTTGCAATCATAAATTCAATATCATTTAATCCATTTTCGTTAAATTCTAAACTTTCATTATATTTTATATTAACATTAAATCTGGCATTTTTCATTTCTAAGTCTTTCAGCTCTTTGTTTATTTTTTCATTTAAAATTTTAGAATGTTCTATTCTTGTTTCATTTAAGATTCTTGCTTTTTCTAACATTTGCTTACTTATTTCATTTAGCTCTTGCTTTAATTTATTATTGTGCTCTTCTAAATTTTCTATATTAAATATTTCGTCTTCTACTTCTTTTTTATATGCTAATATTTCAGTTATGCTATTTCCATATTTTCTTTTTAAGTCATATATCTCGTCAAGTCTTTCTTCTATTTCATTTCTTCTGCAATCATCAAATGATATATCATCATTTAGTCCAGATATATCTCTTGCTAGCTCTTGAACATCATAATATATATTTTTTAGTAATGTTAATTTTTCTTTATACTCGTCATCAATATCTTCTATTTTTTCTAATGCTCTTATAGATGTATTTATTCCATCTATTACAGTATCGCTTAAATTACAATCTACTTCTTTTAGAGATGAATATATTTTTTCAGAATTTAGAATTTTTTTTCTTTCAATTTCTAATGTATCCTCTTCATCTTCTTTTAAATTTGCATTTTGAATTTCATTTAGTTGGTATTTTAATAAATCTAACTTTCTTTGTTTTTCTTTTTCATCTCCATAATTTTCTTTTAGCTCTTTTTTTATTTCATTATACCTTGTATATAATTTTATATATTCTATTTTTTCATTTAATATCTTTTTTCCTATATAATTATCTAGATATTTTACATGCTCTTGTTTTGACATTATTGTTTGATTATCATTTTGCCCATGTATATCTATTATTTTTTGCATAAATTCTTTTAATTCATTTACAGTTACTAATCTTCCATTTATTTTACATGAATTTCTTCCATTTAAGTATACTTCTCTACTTACAATTATATTTCCATCAACAGATTGTTCATTTTGTGGTAAATATATATTTAGCTCTACTAGGCAATAATTTTCGCCTCTACGAATTATTTCTTTTGAAAATCGCCCACCACATGCTATATTTAATGAATCTATGATAAGTGTTTTACCTGCTCCAGTTTCTCCTGTTAAAACATTAAATCCATTGTTTAAATCTACACTTAAATCTTCTATTATCCCTATGTTTTTTATGTGTAATGTTGCTATCATATTTACCTCCGTTTGCGAATCTTTGTTTGTATTATAATACTTTTAAAGATTTTGTCAAGCTATTTTATAAAATTTTCATAAAAAACTCCAAAGCTTAATTACAGTCCAGTGCTTTAAAATAAGCCGTTTCAAAGGAATTATATTATAAAAAATTCCGTTCCTTACTGGTCGGCAGGCTAAAGTTTTGATACATTAATAAGTATGTGCTTTAAAATGATGGCTGGCAGTGAGGTTCTATGGCTCCCAAACGAGCTAAGTCACTGCATTTTTTATAATATAATTCCTTTTACACTACTCTAAAAAAATCACTGTGAATCTTAACCAAAGCTTACATTTCGGTACGCACATTAATTGTGTGTGTTATAGAATTCACTTTATCTATAACATAATTAATATAATAATTCTCGTTTCCATCCTCAATTTTTTTAAATACTTCGCTTAAAGATATAGCCATTTTTTCGCCAGTTTCTGCATTATATAGTCCATATAAAGAATCTTCTTTATTGTATAAAAATACAATTCCATTTACATTTTCTTTTACATTAGGCACAAAAACTACGCCCTCGCCACTTTGAGATATTGGGCATCCTATATTTTGATATTGTGGATCTATTAATTTTTTTCCTTCGATATCGTATAATCCCCATAAACCATTTTGTTTTACTGGTATATATTTATCATTTATTATATATTTATTTGAAATATCTGTATATGCATTTTCATCAATTCCAATTTCTTCAAATAATGGATATATTATAACTTTACCCTCTTTGTTTATTATTCCGTATTTTTCATCATCTTCAATTAAAAAATATTCAAAATTATTATCTACTTCTTTTATATCATCATATTGTGATGTGATACTTTTTTCAACTTCTTGTTTATCTAAATTTAAATACAATATACATTTTTGATTATCATTACTTGTTACTACACTTAATGTTTTTGTTGATTCATTAAATTTTATACTTGAATATTTGCAACTTGCTACATATGAATCTAATTTTTGCTCATTTGTATAACTTCCAACTCCTAAATTTCCTTCAGAATCTTTTACTATACTCATACCATATTTTAGTAATCTCTTATTTATATAATCATATTCTGTAGAAGAGACTATGTCGTTTCTTTTAGATTTAGCTAATGTTTCTAAATAATCTAAAGTATAAATAGATATTGTATTTTTCTTAGAATCATACGAAATAGATACATTAAACCCAGTTTCTATGGCATCCTCACTTGCATATATTATATCATTAACATATTTGACATTATCATTAAGTAAAAAATATTCATATTCCTTTTCGCTTTCATTTATATTTAAATCTATTTCTTGTTTATTATTTGTATTTTTTGTTTTATCATTACTTTGATTGCTCTCTTCTTTTTTGTTAACTATAACTTTGTATATTTTATTTGAATTTGAAATATATGATGTATATTCATTTTGAATTCTTATTTGGCACTTTGTTTTATCTTCACCTTTTTTCTTATATTCACTATTATAATATTGACAATTTAGTAATGTAGATAATTTTTGTACAGATATATATATTTGTTCATTTTCTTTTACTATATTTCCTTGCTCATTTTTTAAAACTAATCCTTCTTCTATATTATTTTGTGGATTTCCATCTATTAAAACTTTTAATTTTTTTAAATCTTTTGTGCTTATATAAACTAATAAAATGATTCCTAAAAGAATTAAAAATATTATAGCTCTTATTAGTGTTTTTAATATTTTTTTTCTTTTCTCTTGTTCATATATTATTTCTTGTTCATCAATAAGCGTCATTTTTACATCCTTTCTTAAGAAAAAATTAATTTTCTTATATTAATTTGTATAGCCATATTTGCTATAAAACTCATTCTTAAAATTTAATAAATTATCATGCTCTATTTCTAATCTTACTCTTTCCATTAATTTTGATAAAAAATATAAATTATGAATAGATAATAATCTTACTCCTAAAATTTCTTTTGTTTTTACTAAATGTCTTAAATAAGCTTTTGTGTAATTTTTACATGTATAACAATCACATTCTGAATCAAGTGGTGTAAAATCTCTTTCATATGTTGCATTTCTAACTACTACTTTTCCATTCCATGTCATTGCTGTACCATTTCTTGCTATTCTTGTAGGTAATACACAATCACACATATCAATTCCTGCAAGAGCCGCTTCTATTAAATAATCTGGAGTTCCCACTCCCATTAAATATCTTGGTTTGTCTTTTGGCATTTTTGGTGCTGTGTATCTTAATATATCTAAAAACTCTTCTTTAGGCTCACCTACACTTATTCCTCCTATTGCATATCCTGGAAAATCCATTGCAACTAAATCTTCTAGGCTTTTATCCCTTAAATCTTTATAAAATCCACCTTGAATAATTCCAAATAAACCTTGTTTTTCTGTATTTTTGTGCGCAGCCTTACATCTTGCAGCCCATCTTGTTGTTCTTTCCATTGATTGTTTTGTATATTCATATGTTGCAGGATATTCAACACATTCATCAAATGCCATTATTATATCTGCACCTAAATCATTTTCTGTTTCCATTACACTTTCTGGCGAAAAGAAATGTTTACTTCCATCTAAGTGAGATTTAAATTCTACACCTTCTTCTGAAATTGTTCTTAAATCACCTAAACTAAATACTTGAAATCCTCCGCTATCTGTTAATATAGCTCTATCCCAATTCATAAATTTGTGAAGCCCTCCTGCTTCTTTTACTAGTTTACTTCCTGGTCTTAAATATAAATGATATGTATTGGATAATATTATTTTTGCATCTATCATATCTTTTAATTCATCTGGTGTCATTGATTTTACTGTGGCTTGTGTTCCAACTGGCATAAATACTGGAGTTTGTATATCTCCATGTGGAGTATGTATTATTCCTCTTCTTGCTCCAGTTTGTTTGCATTCATGTAATAATTCATATGTTATTGCTTGAGTCATTACTTTTACCTCTTTTCTTTAATTCTTTTGGTATTTTTATTTATCATTTTTTCTTCATATTTAAAGACTGTCCCAATTTCCCAGAAATGGGAAAACAGAACCGTCCCCTTTTCCCACTATTCAATGAGCATTGCGTCTCCAAAGCTAAAAAATCTGTATCTTTCTTTTACAGCTTCATTGTATGCATTTAATATAAATTCTCTTCCTGCTAGTGCAGATACTAACATTACTAAAGTTGACTCTGGTAAGTGAAAATTTGTAATTAAACTATCAATACATTTGAATTTGTATCCTGGATAGATAAAAATATTTGTATCTCCTTCAATTTCTTTTACAAGCCCATTTTCATCTGCGACAGATTCTAATACTCTACATGATGTTGTTCCTACAGCTATTATTCTTCCTCCATTTTTTTTGGCATTGTTTATTTTTTCAGCATCTTCTTTTTTTATATAATAATGTTCTGTATGCATATCATGCTCTTCTATGTTTTCTTCTTTTACAGGTCTAAATGTACCAATTCCTACATGTAGTGTTACATTTGCAATTTCTACACCTTTTGCTTTTATTTTGCTTAGTAGCTCTTCTGTAAAATGAAGACCTGCTGTTGGTGCTGCTGCAGATCCATCATATTTTGCATATACAGTTTGATACATTTCTTTTTTTTCTAATTTTTCTTTTATATATGGTGGTAATGGCATTAATCCTATTTGATCTAATATTGCATTAAATATTCCTTCATAATAAAATTTTACTTTTCTATTTCCGCCTTCCATTTTTTCTAACACTTCTGCTTTTAGTAATCCGTTGCCGAAAACTACACTTACTCCTGGCATTAATTTTTTACCTGGTTTTACCATTACTTCCCAAATATCTCCTTCGATTCGGTTTAATAGTAAAAACTCTACTTTTGCTCCAGTTTCTTCCTTAATTCCATATAATCTTGCTGGAATTACTTTTGTATTATTTCTAACTAAGCAATCTCCTGGTTTTAGATAGTCTATTATATCTTTAAAAACCTTATGCTCTATTGTTTTATTTTGTTTATTTAATACCATTAGTCTTGCTTCATCTCTTTTTTCTATAGGAACTTGGGCTATTAGCTCTTTGGGTAATTCGTAATTAAAATCTGATAATTTCATTTTTGTTTCAATTCCTTTCATTGTTTTATATGTCTGTTTACATTGTATTTGTTAATAACAGTTTTGTTCTATATGTCATTCTATATTGTATTCGTTAATAACAGTTTTGTTCTATATGTCATTTTATATTGTATTCGTTAATAACAATTTTGTTTTTTCTATCATATTTTTAGGTTCATCAAAGTCGTTTAGTTTTTTACTATTAATAAAATTACTTTCATTTACTGGTTTATATTTATATATTTCTGGGTTTAAACCTGCGTATTTACTATCGTTTTGTATTGCAAAACTCATATAATCTTTATACCAATTATATAAGCTTTTTAATTGTTCTTCTTTATATCCATATTTTTTATTATCATGTAATACAGGTACTTCATATCCATATTCTTCAGAATTTCGCTCTAAAGTATGTATAAATTCATGAATAAAAACTTCTTCTGGGAATTGATTTATTTTTTCATTATATCTAAATTCATAACTTTTACTAGAAGTTGGCATTCTGATGTTAGAATATCCCATTCCTTTGTACTCCATACTACCTAATCCAATCCATTGATTAATTGGAATTTTTGAATTTTGATCTGTTAACCTTGCACATATAAATATATGATCATATTCTTTTTTGGATAGATATGAATCTATCTCGTTCGATATATCTTCAGAACTTATGTAATAACCTTTATCTTTATCATACGAGAGTTCTGTAATTGGATTATCAATTTCTATGATATCGCATGATGCAGTCATCTTATTATTAGAAAATTCCGCACAAGTTGTTTTAAATCTATCTATACAATTATATAATTGTTTAATATCTTCTTCTGACATTTTGTACTTATAATTTCCTTCTGTTAAAGTTACATCTGTATTTTTAAAAATAAAACAAGCAAAATTCCAATTGTTATCTGAATCTAATGTTCCTTCTTCTATTTTTAATTCTGAAAACCATGCCGTTCCTTTTACATTTCCTGTATCTGAATCTCCACCTAGCATAAGTCCTATTTCTATCTCTTCATTTTGTTTTGAATTAAATAATAAAGTTACTTTTTGCCAATCATTACTTCCTATTATACTTTCTGTTTGTTCTAAAGAATTTAATATACTTATCTTTGCTCCACTATTACTTATTGTTCTATCTAATACTTCTACATTTTCGGTTTTTATCATACAAGTAATTTTATATGGTGTATTTTTATTTAATTTTATTATTCTATAAAATGCTGAATTGTTATAGTCTGTATTTTCTATTTTATAACTATTCGTATTAAAATATTTTTCTTTACTATCCCTAGAGAAAATTGTTTTATCTTTTACAGTTGCAGCTTTAGTATAATAGCCATAACCAAACTTATCATTTGCAAAGCTAAATGTCATTAATGACACTACAAACACTACTAATACAAAAAATGTATTTTTAATAATTTTCTTCATAATTCCTCCAATAATCATTATGTCATCTATTATACTAAATTTTTCCTTAAATTACAACACTTTTCTAATAATTCGGGGACGGAGATTTTCGGGGACGGAGATTTTCGGGGACGGAGATTTTCGGGGACGGAGATTTTCGGGGACGGAGATTTTCGGGGACGGAGATTTTCGGGGACGGAGAT
>JAGBDU010000013.1 GCA_017937285.1 Clostridia bacterium | reverse complement strand
TTGTTGTTATTATTGTTAAATCTGTTATTATATCTATTTTCGTTATTATTTCTGTTATTATTTCTATTATCATTATTATATCTATTATTTACATTATTATTTCTTTTTTCATAATTATTTTCATTTCTATTGATTTCTTTTTTTACCGCTACATCCATATTTTTATTTTCAGTTTTTTCAGTTTTCTCCTTTATAATATTCTTCTCTTCTTCCTTTTCTTTGGCAATTTGTTCTTGCATTTTTCTTTGCATTTCTAATTTTTCTTGTTCTTCTTTCTTTTTTTGCTCCTCAATTTTTTTGGCTTCTTCTAGCTTTCTTTTTTCTTCTTCAAGTTTTTGTTCCTCTTCTTTTTTCTTATCTTTTATACCAAATAATTCATTTACAGTAAGAGGTTTTTGTTGTTTATTTCTGTATACTATATTGTAATTTTTATTTTTATTTCGCTCCACAAAACCTATATTATTTTTTTCTGCTTGCTTTTTTACTTCTTTTTCACCATTATTTTCTTCAGAAACAATTACCTCTCTTCTAATAATAACAGGAGCTTCTTCCTTTTTTTTGTCTTTATCTTTTTTAGAATCTTTCTTTTCTTTGCTACCTTCTTTATTATCTTTGCCCTGAATATTTTTTACTTTATCTTTAATCATTTTTGCTTGTTCTTCTTCAATAGCACTTAAATGACTTTTTACATTAATCCCCAATTCATTCGCCTTTTCTATTATTTCCTTACTGGTTAGACCCATTTCTTTTGCAATTTCATGAATTTTAATCTTAGCCAATAAATTTCACCCCCGTTAATATTAAATTTTATTTACAATTTCATTTTTTAAAGCTTCATATATATCGTCACTTATTTTTCTTTCAAAACTTTTTTCTAATCTTTTTGATTTAATCATTTTTTCTAAGCATTCTGCACTATCACAAATATACGCTCCTCTTCCATTTGCCTTACCTGTTCTATCTATGCTGATTTTTCCTTCTTTGTTTATAACAATTCTAATTAAATCATTTTTATTTTTTTGAACATTACAACCTATGCATGTTCTTTGTGGTATTTTTTTCAAATCTATCACTTCCCATTATATTCACACATATTTTTTATATTAAGTTTATTCTTCAACTTCAGTAGATTTTTGTTCTGTTTCATCTGATATTTGCTCAGTTTCAGTATGCTCTTCATTATTTTTTTCTTCTATCATTTTTCTAAATTGAGATTCGCTCTTTATATCTATTTTCCAAGTAGTAAGTTTTGCAGCTAATCTTACATTTTGACCTGATTTTCCTATAGCTAATGATAATTGCTCATCAGGAACTATAACTTGTGCAAATCTTTCTTCTTCATTTATATCTACTGCTAATACTTGAGCTGGTAATAAAGCTGCTGAAATATAAATTGAAGGATCTGAGTTCCATTCTATTACATCTATTTTTTCTCCATTTAGTTCATTTATTATATTTTGTATTCTTATTCCTTTTTGACCTACACAAGAACCAACTGGATCTATATTTTCATTTGGTGAATATACTGCCACTTTACTTCTGCTTCCTGGATCTCTAGATACACTTTTTATTTCAATTACACCTTCATATATTTCTGGAATTTCAAGTTCAAATAATTTTCTTACAAAATCTCCATTTGCTCTTGAAATAATTACTTGTGGAGCTCCTTTTACTCCTCTTTCTACATCCATAACATATGCTCTTATTTTGTCATTAACTCTATATTGTTCTGTAGGAATTTGCTCTTTAAGAGGCATTACTCCTTCTAACTTGCCTAAATCTACAACTACAATTCCACCATCGGCTTTTTGTATTAATCCAGAAACAATTTCTCCTTTTCTGTCACTAAATTCTTCAAATAGTACATTTCTTGAAGCTTCTCTTATTTTTTGTATTATAACTTGTTTTGCTGTTTGAGCTGCTATTCTGCCGAAATTTCTTGGTATTATTTCTATTTGTGCTGTATCGCCTATTTCTAATTTTTTATTTATTTTTCTGGCATCATTTAAGTTAATTTGAATTTTATCGTCTTCTACACTTTCAACAACTTCTTTTTCTGCATAAACATGTATTTCTCCTGTTTCTGCATTCATTGTTATTTTTACATTTTCTGCTGTTGAATCATAATTTCTTTTATATGCTGTTACTAGTGCTGTTTCGATTGATTCTAACATATAATCTTTTTTTATACCTTTTTCTTTTTCTAATTCATCCATTGCTATTACTAATTCTTTACTATCAATTATTTTATTTTGTTTTGATTCGCTTTTCATTTCAAAATCCTCCTTTATTTATCCCAATCATAAAACTTTTTAATTAATGATATATTTTTTCTTTCTATTTCGATTTCTGTTTCTTTATCTAGCTCTATTGTTAATTTGTTTTCGTCATATTTTATTAGTTTTCCTATATATTCTTTAGAGTTTTCAATAGGTTTGAATAATTTTATTGTTATTAATTCACCTATATTTTCTTTTAGATGTTTTTCTTTTCTAATCATTTTTTCAACACCTGTTGATGATACTTCTAAAAAGTATTGCTCTTTTATATAGTCTTCCTCATCTAATATATCTGTAATTGCGTTATTTACATTTTCGCAATCATCTAAAGTTATTTCGCCGTCCTCTTTTTCTATAAATATTCTTAGAAAATAATCTTTCCCTTCCTTTGCATATTGAACATCATATAGTTTATATCCTAAATCATCTACTATTTTGGATATTCTATTTTCTATTTTTTCTTCTATATTTGCCAATATTTAATCCTCCCTTATCATAATTAAAGAGTGGGATTTGCTCCCACTCCTCTGTCATTTTTATATTGCTATTTTATTATATCCTCTTTTTTCCAAAAAATCAAGCTTTTTTTAGGTTTTCTTAATTTTTTTGAAAATATTTACTTGTCTCTTCTAAACCATAAAAATTAACTTGTCTTAATATCTCATATGTAATAATAGCAACCGAATTAGATAAATTTAAAGATCTCAAAGTATTTCTCATAGGAATTCTTATAGTTTTTTCAATATATTTTTGCAATAAATCCTCAGGCAATCCCTTAGTTTCTCTTCCATACAAAATAAATACTTCATCAAATTTTGTGTAATCTACATCTGAGTAGCAATGCGTAGCTTTTGTGCTTGCAAAAAACATATTATGCTCTTCTGGTTTATATTTTTCTAAAAATTTTTCTAAAGAATCATGTTCTTCTATTTCTAATTTATTCCAATAATCTAATCCTGCTCTTTTTAAGTATTTGTCATTTAATACAAATCCCAATGGATGTACTAAATGTAATTTTGCTCCTGTTATTGCACATGTTCTTGCTATATTTCCTGTGTTTTGTGGTATTTCAGGCTCTACCATTACTATATTTAATTTCATTTAATTCAATCCTTTCATTATTATTTGTTATAAAAATGAGTATTTATGTCATTTTCGATTATATTATATGTATATTCATTACCATATTAAGATACATCAAAAAAGAAAAAGCAGTTCTAACTAGCACTCCCTTTCAAAATAATTTTTACTAATAAGTACTAGTATCTGCTTTGGTTTTATCACAAAAATGTGAAAGGACATCATTTTCTATTCTTCCCTTATTTATGCCCTATGTTTTAGTGTATTCCAGCCAGTACACAAGAATCTGGCTGGTTCATTTTTTGCTCTGCTCTTATAATTCCGTATTTCTTTTATTTTACGTTATACTTTCCCTCTGTTACCGTTGTTTCTAAGAGGTCAGAGCTTAGAGAAACTACTGGAAAAAGCGACTGCGCAATGTCGCGCATGCTACCGCTAGAGTAAAGCATAATGTCAGCACGCAAATAGCCCGAATACACACGGCGAACACCGAAGTCGCAGTCGTTTGAGTTCAAATTAACACGGCGCGAAGCCACCCAATATTGTGTTGAACTGCCATTTGGTAATAATATACTTCCATATCCTCCTAATAGATTTGCTGTTGTTGTATAATCTTTTGTATTATAATATGTTTGATATGGCTGTATACTTGTACTTGCTTTTAAATATCCATTTGTTGCACTACTATCTGTTCTTCCTATTAAACTTGTTTGCTCACTTTGGCTATATCCTGTAGTGCTTTTTATTCCATTTATTACACTATTTTTTTCTTGTGCATACATAGTTGGATAATATCTATTTGTTGTATATGCTAAAGTATATTGTTTTCCATATTTAACACTATTATACACAAATGAATTTCTATAATTGCTCCATGTTGTTCCTCCTATTTCTGCAAAATCTTCTTCTTTTATACTTCTTGCTGTTATTCCTTTACTTGCATTTCCATATAATGAACTACATGCATTATTTAATAAATATACTGCGTTGTTATATCCTTGTGCTCCTTGAAGTGTTACTGTTCCTGTTGTTGGTGATGCTGGCACCATTTGTATATTTCCTGTACTTTTATCTATACTTAATACTTTCCATGTTGATATATTATAACTTTGTCCTGAGCTACTGCTTAATGTTGTTGTTCCTGTTGTATTTGATGTTGCATATGCTTTATCTAAAGTATATGTTCCGCTTGGACTATATGTTATTGTATCTCCTACTTTTATTTTTTCTGCCATTGTTGGTGTTCCTGCATCACCTGTACTTCTTTGTGTTGCTTTTATTGTTATTGGTATATTTATTGTTCCTAAATTACTTTCGGCTGTATCTATTGCATCGCTTGCTTTTATTTCAGTTTCGGTTTCTCCTGTTTGGTATGGCCATTCCCAATATATGTACTTATTTTGCACTGTTCCTACATCTGATAATGGTATTATTCCTTCTACTGTCATTATATTATCTTTTGCCATTATTTGGCTTGAATATTTTCCATTTTCATATTTTTCGTACATTTTTAAATTTGTTGGTTTGTTTGTTACATCTAATGTTATTGTGTAATCTACTGCTACTTCACTTCCTCTTGCATCTAATTGTAACAATAATTTTCCACTTGTTCCTGGAGCTATTCTTTTTGTAGTTACATTATTTGCTGTATTCATTGTTTCTTCTAAATTTACTGTTGTAAATTGCTCTGTTTGCCCATTTACTTTAAAGCTCCATTTTGCTACTGTGGCTGTTCCATTCCCTGTTAAAGTTGTTTTGTATTTTGAATATGCATAATATCCGAATAGTGATGACGCGAGTATTGCTAATATTAATAAAATTACTACAATATAGCTTTTTTTGCTTTTTGTTGTTGTGTTTTCAATTGTTGTACTTTTAATTTTTGTATTTTCAGTATCTATTTTTTTCTTTTTCATATGTTTTCATTTCCTCCTTGCTTTTTTTGAATATTAAATAAATTATTTTATAATCGATTTACCATATATCCGCATTTGTTATTCTATATATCTGGATTTGTTATTTCATATATCTGCATTTGTTATTTCATATATCTGTATTTGTTATATATTTGATATTAATTTAACTTAAACAAAAAATAGAGCAGATTTAAATTATGTGCCTATATTTATTACACATAATTTATCTGCTCTATTTTTATTATATTTATTTTTTCTTTGTTATTAACGAATACCGGTGTGTGTGTATGTGTGTAGTGTTACTAAGGTTTCAGCCATTTTTAAATTTCTACTTATTTTTCTTTTTTTCATCATTGGTGTTCACCTTTCATACTTTATAAAATAAATTTTAATATTCATTTACCTTTACTTCCTAATTATACAAATAGCATTCTTATTTGTCAACGGCATTTTTTGACATTTTTCGACCTTTCGGGGGACGGAGAGTTACAATTCACGTCCATTTTTTATAATATAATCCCTTTGGAACGGCTTACTTTTAGCCGTGAATTGTAACGACGGAGATTTTCGGAGACGGAAATTTCTGGGACAGAGATTTTCAGGGACGGAGATTTTTGTGTCAAAAATCTCCGTCCCCATTATTATTTTAATTTAATCATTGTATTTTACAAATCAATATAGTAAAATACAAATATAATCAAAAACAAGGAGGTTGTGATTTTGAGAAAATTACCTAATGGAATAAGTAATTATGAAGATCTAGTAAATGAAAATAGAATTTATATAGATAAAACCATGTATATAAAAAAAATGGAAGACTTAGCTGATAAAACAATAATGTTTTTACGTCCAAGAAAGTTTGGAAAAACTTTATTTACAAGCACTCTTGAATGTTATTATGATTTAAAAAAAGAAAACGAATTTGACAAATTATTTGCAAATACCTATATTGGAAAAAATCCAACTTCTAATAAAAATAGATATCATATTTTAAGATTTAATTTTTCTGGAATTGATACAACTGATTTAAATTCTACATTAAATGGTTTTAAAAATACTACAATTGAATCAATAAAATTATTTGTTGAAAAATACAAAATCGATTTTTTTATAAATATTGAGCATGGAGCAGAAGAAATTTTAAATAGTCTGTTTACTGCATTTTCTTTACAAAAAAGTAACGAAAAAATTTATGTGATAATAGACGAATACGACCATTTTGCTAATGAATTACTAGGATTTAAAACAGATGAATTTAAAAACTTAGTATCTAAAAATGGCAAAATACGAAAATGGTATGAAATACTAAAAAAAGGCACAGAAAGTGTTGTTGATAGAATTTTTATAACAGGTGTTGCTCCAATAACATTAGATAGCACAACAAGCGGATTTAATATTGCTAGAGATATTACAAAAAATATTTATTTTAATGATATGTTAGGCTTTAATAAAAATGATGTAAAATATTTAATGACAGAGTTAGAAGTACCTGAAACTGCACAAGAAAAATTGGCACCTATAATAAAAGAAAATTACGATGGATATATTTTTTCCGATGCTATAAAAGAAAATTTAGAAAAATATAAAATGTATAATCCAAATATGACATTATTTTTCCTAACTAATTATTTAGAATTGCAAGATGTTCCAGATAATTTAGTTGATACAAATATAATAAGCGATTACAGTAAAATAGAAGCTTTTATGAATTTATGCAAAGATATGGGAAAAATTGATATTTTAGAAAAACTAGTTGCTGGAGATCCTGTTGAAAGTGAACTTACAGAAAAGTTTAATGCTGAAATTAGTTTTGGCGAAAAGGAATTGATATCATTGTTATATTATTTGGGGTATGTAACAATTTATGAGAAAGGTTATAGCAAATTTAAATTCAAAATTCCTAATGATGTAATTCGAAAAATTTATTCAGAATATTTTTTAAAATATATTAGTACAATAGCCCAAATAAATACTAATAAAATAGATACAGAATCAATAACTATAGAAATATTAGAACATGGAAAAATTGATAAAATATTAGAAGTTCTAAAACAATACTTGAGCAACTTATCAAATAGAGATTATCAAAG
>JAGBDU010000055.1 GCA_017937285.1 Clostridia bacterium | reverse complement strand
CTATTATTTTTAATATCATAGCTTACAGACCAAATTGTATTAGCATCCTTTCTCTATCATAATCACATCTAAACAGTACAAAAATCTTTTTGATTTCTAAATACTTATCCATATCATCAACTACTTAACAAATTGTAATTTCTCGCACACTTATTTTTCTATTGTTATAATCTTTGTCGCTACTTTCTCTACAAAAGTTGTATCGTGTTCAACAAAGATTAGTGTTGGATTATATTTTAAGATTGAGTCCTCTATTTGTTCTCTTGTTAGTATATCTATATAATTCAATGGCTCGTCCCATATATAAATATTAGCTTGTTCTGATATACTTTTTGCGATTAAAATTTTCTTTTTCTGTCCTTCGCTCATTTCTTCAATTTTAGTATCAAAATCTAATTTTGAAAATCCCATTTTAGATAACATTGCTTTAAAAATACTTTCATCTATTTTATTATCTTGTGAAAAGTTTTTTAAGTTTCCTTTTAAATAGTCTGTATTCTGTGATACATAAGATATTTTTAAGTCATTTGCTATTTTTAATTCTCCGTTATATTGTATCTCTTGACCTAAAATCAATTTTAATATACTTGATTTTCCTATTCCATTTTTTCCAACTATTGCAATTCTATCTCCATTTTCTACTTCAAATGAAACTGGAGAGAATATTATTTTTTCATTGTATTTTATTTGTAAGTTATTTGCTAAAATCAATGGACTTTTTCTACTTCCTATTGGAATTATTTTTAAACTATCATTTCTATCTATATTTTTTAATAAATTAGTTTTTTCATCTATTGCCTTTTCAATTCGCCCTTCCATAACTTTTGACTTTTTCATCATTTTAGCAGACTTATGTCCTAGGTAACCTCTGTCTATCTTTGATTCTGAATTGCTTGTTTTATATTTTGACTTTTCAACCTCATTAGACCATTTTGCAGTATTTTTTGAAGCAATTTCAAGTTTATTTATATCTTTTTGTAATTTTTCATTTTGCATTATTTCAAAATTATCTTGTCTGTCTTTATTTTCTTTCCAAGATGAAAAATTACCCTGCTGTATTTCAATATTAGTGTTATTTATAGAAATAATATGATTTACAACTTTATCTAAAAAAATTCTATCGTGAGATACTAATATAAAACCTTTTTTCTTTTCCAAATAATCAACTAAATTATTTCTTGTTTCTATGTCCAAATGGTTTGTAGGCTCATCTATAAGCAAGAAATTATTTCCTTTTAAAAATAAGCTAATTAAAAGTATTTTTATTTGTTCTCCACCACTTAATAAATTAAAATTTCTATAAAGAATTTCTATATCACTATTTAATAAATTCAATTCTTTTATAATTTCCCAATCCTCAACATTTGGAGCAATTTCATTTACTATCTCTATTGACATTCTATTTTTATTAGTTACTTCAAAAGGAAAATAATCAACATCTACACTTTTTGATATTGTTCCTCTATATTCATATTTTCCCTGTAATAGCTTTAAAAATGTAGTTTTTCCTTTACCATTTCTACCTATTAGTCCTAATTTCCAATCTGTATCTATATTAAATGAAACATTTTCAAATATATTATTAAAACTTCCATCATATCCAAAAGTCAAATTATTTACACTTATTAAAGACATTGTTCCTCCCTACAAATTACTATTTATCTAACAAATCACTAAATTGTAATTTTTCTCTATCTTTCATCATCTAAAATTTGTATTTTAACAACTTCTGTTAATGGAGTAGGACTAATAGATGTAAGCATTTCGTCAGTAAAAGTAATTGCAATATTGTTTCCCACTTTGAAATCTGAAACTTTAATCTTTTCGCCTCTCCAAGTCATATCCATACTATTATCTACTTTAAAAGTGAAATTTCCTCTATAATTTATGTCGTTTATTTCTAGTCCTTTTACATTAATGTGGAAGCTACCATCATTGTATTGCTTTATACTTTCAATATTTGCATAAAATGTTTGCCCAACTACTTTCCTAATTGCTAAATCATTCTTTGGAGCATTTTGTTGCCCTATAAATAAACCAACTACAAAACTTACTCCTATAATTACTATCATTCCAATTACAATAAAGACTTTTTGTTTACTACTCATAAATATTCCTCTCTTTCTAATTTATAAATACAAATTACTATTTGATGAAATCATTATAGCATAAATTTAATTTTTTTAACATCTTTCTGGAGAATTTTTATCAGGAAATTTATCTTGTTTTTCTTCTTTTTCATCCCCTAGCATTTCGTGTTCATTTTCATTTATTTTTAAT
>JAGBDU010000054.1 GCA_017937285.1 Clostridia bacterium | reverse complement strand
TAAAATATTTTTTGAATAATTTTTTTGATTATTTTTTGAATATTTTTTTTAATATTTTTTTGAATATTTTTTTGAATTAATATTTTAAATTGAAAATATTTTAGATTTTTAATTTGATTTTAAAATTAATTTTTAATTAACTTCAAAACTCAATTTTATTTTTTATTTAATCTTGTACATTTTTTATACACAATTTTTTAATTTTAAAATCATAAATACATATTACTATCTTTTTTGCAATAAGTCAACAATTTCTTCACGACAAAATTCTACAAATTATTACAGCGCTTAATATTCCAATTGCATCTGCAGTAAGTGATGCTGCTAAAACACCTCTATTTTTTTTAATTCTAACACAACTCGTATATACCGCAATTGTATATAAAGTTGTTTCTGTAGATCCCATAATTACTGAAGCCACACGTCCTATATAAGTGTCAACCCCAAATCTTCTCATAATATCTGTTGCAACACCAATTGAAGCACTTCCAGAAATTGGTCTTATAAGAGCAAGTGGCATTATTTCTGATGGGATTTTAAAAATTGTTGTTATAGGCATTATTAAATTAGTACAAAAATCTATTACTCCAGAGCTTCTTAGCAATCCTATTGCGAAAAATATACCTATTAATGTTGGAAAAATTTTTAAAGTAACCTCTAATCCTTCTTTTGCTCCATCTAAAAACAAATCGAAAATAGGCTTTTTTTCAACAATCCCCCATATTACAATTACAGCTATAATTATTGGCATTGCAAGATTCGAAATATAATTTATTATATTCATATGTCACTTTCCTGTATTATATATTTAGGTTTTTAATTGGTCACCTATAAACCCCAA
This sequence comes from Clostridia bacterium, assembly GCA_017937285.1. GTDB lineage: Bacteria > Bacillota > Clostridia > TANB77 > CAG-508 > CAG-492. The sequence continues at coordinate 1,588 of JAGBDU010000054.1, read as the reverse complement.
ATATTTTTTAGCTTATTTTCGTTTAATTAAAAGTTTAACAATAATTATTCCAGAAATTGCAGCACAAATTGTTGCAATCCAAACTGGTACTAATATTCCTGTGGAATTTTCTGATCCTAACGACTTTCTTATTGCCAATACCGTAGTTGGTATTAATTGAATTGATGCAGTATTTACTAACACGAACATCATCATCGAATTACTTAATGTATCTTTTTTTTCATTTTCTTTTTGCATACTTTCCATCGCTTTTAGGCCAAGTGGAGTTGCCGCATTTCCCAGACCTAATATATTTGCAATCATATTCATTGATATTTCTTTTTTTATTTTTGGAAATTTTTTTAAATCTGGAAATAAAAAGTTTATAATTGGATTCAATAACTTACAAAATTTTTCTATTAAGCTTAAATTACTAGCAATTTTCATTAGTCCACTCCATAAACACATAGTTCCAAGAAGTGTCATAGTTATTGATATTGTGTTTTCTGTTGATTCAAATATAGAATTATTTATATTTTCTAAATTATTGGAAAGTATTGCATATATAATTGATATAATTATAAAAATTGGCCATATTTTATTTAGCATTTTTCACCTTCTAACTTTTTTTAACTATATTCAAAAAAAAACTACTTAGAACCATAATTTTTTAATTTTGTTCCAGCAGTTTCATTAAATTGGCAACAATCTTGTTCCCTATTTTACAAATTTCATATATATTTCATTTTTACTAACGCCATTATTTTTTGCAATTTTTTTGATTATTTCATTTTTAGAAAGACCTTGCTTTTCATATAAATCATATTGCTCTTCAATGGACATTTCAATTTTTTTACTTTCTTTTATTTCTTTATTACCTTCTATTAAAATTATCATTTCACCTTTTAAAGTTTCTGCTACTTTAATAATTTCAGATACTTTTCCTCGTATAAAACTTTCATGGATTTTAGTTATTTCTCTAGCTAGTACAATATTCACATCACCAAAATTTTTATAAATATCGTTTAAAGTTGCAACTATTTTATGAGGAGCCTCGTAAATAATTATAGTTTTACTTTCTTTTTTTAGCTCTTCTAATTTACTTGCTCTTAATTTTTTATTTAATGGCAAAAAACCATAAAATGCAAATTCTCTAGTATCTAATCCTGATGCAATCAAGGCATTTATTAGGGCACATGCACCTGGGACAGGTATTATTTCTATATCATTTTTTATAGCTTCTTTTACTATAAATTCTCCAGGATCAGAAATTGCTGGCGTTCCTGCATCAGTAATTAAAGCTATATTCTCCCCATTTAATAATTTTTCAATTAATAAATTAGTTTTTATATCTTCGTTATGCCTATGATAACTAATTAAAGGTTTTGAAATTTCTAAATGATTTAATAATTTCAAACTGTGTCTAGTATCTTCAGCTACAATTACGTCTACTTCCTTTAATACTCGTATTGCCCTTAAAGTAATATCTTCTAAATTCCCTATAGGTGTAGCCACCAAATATAATTTTCCTTTCACTTTTATCCCTCACATTTTCTGTATTTAGCATGGAGAAATTCTGTGCCGCCAAAAGCGACTTCACGGTATCAAC
>JAGBDU010000053.1 GCA_017937285.1 Clostridia bacterium | reverse complement strand
TTGACAGAATTAAAAGATTATCAAATTGCTACTTGTGAACCAGTTATTCAATCACGCAGACCAAATAATCGAATAGATAAAGTACGCCATATGTTTAATAAAAAAGAAAATTAAGTTACTATTTCGCTAAATTACAATTTATAAAGGAACCTTATTATGAATGAATATATTAATTTCAGTTCAGAAAATATTGATGAAGAAGAATATTAAATATTACTTTTTAAAATTTAAATAAGTTATGATTGCATAATCATAACTTATTTTTTCTTAATTTTATTTACTCTGTCATAATATCATAATATGTACAAAACTCATATCCCTCAGCTTGATATTTTTCAATAAGCTCTGGTAAAAATTCAACAGTAATATTTTTATCCCCCGCATCATGCATTAAAATAACTAAATTATCATCGCCATCAGCAGATTCGTTTAAGGATGTCCACATTTGCTCTGTTGTAAGACTACCAGCCGAATCTCCTGTTAAACAATTCCAATTAGTATAAGTAATTTCATTTTGTTTCAAAAGCTGAATTGCTTCTTGTTTTACATCCGCATAAACTCCTCCTGATGAGCCACCAGGAAATCTAAACAAATGAGGATTATAATTTTGAACACCAATAGCATTTCTAATAGCTGCTAAACACTGATTATATTCATTAAGAACCGTTTCAGGACTAGCATAAATCTCACTATATTTATGAGTATAACCATGTATTGCAATAAAGTTTCCTTCATCATAAACTCTTTTTGTTGTCTCCGGATTTCTTTCAACACAAGATCCAAGCATAAAAAAAGTAGCATTTACTTCATACTTATCTAATATATCTAAAATCTCTTGAGTTCTACCAGAAGGTCCATCATCAAATGTTAAATAAACTTTTTTAGTTTCTTCAAAATAAACATCAACAACTTTTTGAGCTATTTCATCACTATACCTTGGTAACTGTGATTCCATTGCAGCATTAATATCGTGTGCCGGAAATTTAGGCTCATTTTTAACAGTAACCGAAGGTTCTGGTGAAGGTTCAACACTCTCATTCGGTTTTTGAAACGTTTTTTCATCAACTTTTGGTTGCTCAGATTTTCCTATAGTTTTTTCCCCACTCATAGCAAGTGCACTTGATTCATCAGAATTTCCTTTTATCATTCTATAAGCAAGAGTCCCTGTAAAAACAAGAATTCCAATAGTAATTAAAACAATTACTATACTAAAAACTAAAATTTTATTATTTTTAACTCCAATTTCTCCTTCTTCTATATAAGACGGTTGTTTGTACATTTTATTCTCCCTAAATTTAAAATTAAAGTTCCAAATCTATTTTTCTATTTGTAGGTATATATTGTCTATATTTCACTCCACAAGAATCAAACATTTTTTTAGATGCTATTACATTATCAGATGTAGCATATTTATCATCTTTATAAATAACTTCTTTTATACCAGATTGAATAATAGCTTTAGCACATTCATTGCAAGGAAACAAAGCCACATACATTTTAGAACCCTCTAAATTTCCTCTATAATTTAAAATAGCATTAAGTTCACTATGACAAACATATGCATATTTAGTATCTAAAAACGATCCTTCCCTATTCCAATGCATTAAATCATCATCCAAACCTCTAGGAGCACCATTATATCCCATAGATAAAATTCTATTATCTTCACTTACAATGCAAGCCCCAACCTGTGTATTAGGATCTTTGCTTCTTTTAGCAGATAAAAGAGAAACTCCCATAAAATATTCATCCCAAGTAATATAATCTTCTCTTTTCATAAAATACACCCCTTTTCATTTTTTCTAATTTAACGCATAAACTTATAAATATATTATCATAACCTAAAAGGTTTTACAATTTATTTTTTTACCAATTAATATTTATTTTTTTACTCTTTTGGCATATAATGTAAGCATAAAAATTATAATTATAATTTTTGTTTAAAATAAATTCATTCACCTGAAATTATGAATAATAATTTCAAAAGAAAGGAATGATACAACTATGAAAAAAATAATATTTAAAGGCTGCGGAACAGCAATAGTTACACCTTTTAACGAAAATGGTGTAAATTTCGACGAATTCGAAAAATTAATTAAATTTCAAATTTTAAATGGAGTTGATGCGTTAATCGTATGTGGAACTACAGGAGAAAGTTCAACAATGACTGTTGAAGAAAGAAAACAAACAATTGAATTTGCAATAAAAGTTGCAAATAAACAAGTTCCAATAATTGCAGGAACTGGTGGAAATTGTACAAGCTCTGTAATAGAATTTACTAAATGGGCTGAATCTGCTGGTGCAGATGCTGCATTAATTGTAACTCCATATTACAACAAAACAACTCAAGAAGGTCTGATTGCACACTATACAGCAATAGCTAACTCAACTACTCTACCTATTATCTTATATAGTGTACCAAGCAGAACAGGTGTAAACATTACTCCTTCTACATGTTTAGAATTATCTAAAATCTCAAATATCGTTGCTATAAAAGAAGCTAGTGGAAATCTATCTCAAATAGCTGAAATAAAAGCACTATGTCGTGAAAACTTACATGTATATTCAGGTAATGACGATCAAATTGTTCCTATCTTATCTTTAGGCGGAATTGGCGTAATATCAGTACTATCAAATATTGCTCCAAAATATACACATGATATGGTAATGAATTATTTAGAAGGAAAAATAACAGAAAGTACAGATATGCAACTAGATTCATTATATTTAACTAAAGCTCTATTCTCTGAAGTAAATCCTATACCAGTAAAAGCAGCTTTAAATATTCTAGGCTATAATGTAGGTACTCCTAGACTTCCTTTAATCCCAATGACAGAAAAAGGACAAGAAAAATTAAAAGAAGAAATGAAAAACTTTGAACTTATATAAAAATGGGGCATTTCCTAAAATACAGCCCCACCTTTAATATAATAGCGGAGGTAAAAATGATAAAAGTATTAATAAATGGATGCAATGGAAAAATGGGACAAGAAGTA
>JAGBDU010000052.1 GCA_017937285.1 Clostridia bacterium | reverse complement strand
TTATTTATTTTTATATTTTTTCAATTTCTTCTTTTGTTAATCCTGTTATTTCCATTATTAAATTAATATCCATTTTTTTAGCTAACATTTTTTTTGCATCCATAATTTTTCCTATCTTTATTCCAGCATTTTTTCCTTCTTCTTTACCTTCTTCTTTACCTTCTTCTCTTCCTTCTTTTCTTGCTTTAGCCATTGCTGCCATTTCATCTCTTATTGCTTTTTCTCTTAGATATGCTAACCTTCTTGTTTCTTCATCTCCTGTTAGATATTCTAGCTCTTCTTCGGCTTTTTTTACATATTTATTATTAATCATTTTGATTTCCTCCAAATTTTCGTTTTGGATAAATGTAAGCCACTCTTCTAATTTGCTTGATATTCTTTTACATTTTTCTCTAAATTTTGGTAATTGTATGTAGTGAAATTGTAGTTTGTCTGTTAACAATTTATTTTCATAATCACGTTTTAGTCTTGCTTTTTCATGAAATGGTCCTTCTTCAAAAACATTGTAATCTGTTATCCATATTGATATTGAACGTGGTATATCTATATAATCTTCTCCACTATCTAAATTTTCGTGATATACTCCTGTTCCATAAAACAAAGATCTTTCTACTGTATTGTAATAATTTTTTACCTGCATTTCTACATTTACTCTTGTTCCATCATTTAATGTTGCAACTACATCTAATATACCAAGTTTGTCTGTTATCATTTTTCTTTCTAGTGATACATCTTTATTTATTCGAACTTTATTTATTTTTATGTCTGTTAAAATTGATTCAAGCAAATCTTTTAATAAATCTGCATTTTTGGCTTGTCCAAAAATTTTTTTAAATATAAAATCATTTGTGGGTTTTAAACGACTCATTTATCACTCCCATTCTAGCATATTTATTTTTGTTATTCAATTGTTTTGAGAATTTTGTGTATGAATTTACACTTTAGACTAAAAATTTTTTTAATTTTTTGAATTAATTTTTCTATAAAATCAAATTTCTGTATTTGCTATTAAATCATCTTTTTGACGTTTAGTCAATATGTTTTTTAGTAAATTTTGTGTTTACAGTTCTAAGCGTTACAATTCAGTAAACATATAGAGTAGTGTAAAAGGAATTATATTATAAAAAATGCAGTGACTTAGCTCGTTTGGGAGCCATAGAACCTCACAGCCAGCCAATATTTTAAAGCACATACTTATTAATATATTAAAACTTTAGCCTGCCGACCAGTAAGGAACGGAATTTTTTATAATATAATTCCTTTGGAACGGCTTATTTTAAGGCACCTGAACTGTAACTTCTAAGCAAAATTTCCAGTACATAAATTACGATGTACTGGAATTTTTAACACACAAAAATCCATTGCATTTCAAGCAAAATTTTGCTTTGAACGATATTCTATGTTGATTAATTTTTTATTTTTTCGTTATATGGATTACTCTGTCGGATTTTTATTCTTTACTATTATTATTTTCTCTTTTTATTTCATTTATTTTATCTTCTAAATTTTTATTACTTTTATTTATTTTTTTATCTTGAGAAAAAATTTCTTCTATTTCGTTTTCCATATCATCTTGAATATTTTCATTTTTATTCCAATTTATTTTATCACTTTCCTCATCAAAATCTATATATGATTTTTCAGTTTTGTCATCTGATTTTTTGTTAAATAATTGATTAATTTTATCTATCACATCTGGAACATATTCCACTAATTTATCTAATACTGACGTATGTGTTGCTTCTAATAATTTTACTGTATCATTTTGTACAATTAAAAATGCAACTGGTGTAATATTAACTCCTGCTCCGCTTCCTCCTCCAAATGGTAATCTATATTTTATATTTTCTTCTTTTTCTTTTCGGTTATATGAATTTACTGTTTCATCATTAAATTCACTTCCTCCTGCTGCAAATCCAAATCCTACTTTTGATATTGGTATTATTACTGTATTGTTTAATGCTTGTATTGGCTCTCCTATTATAGTGTTAACATCAATCATATCTTTTATGCTATTCATTGCTGTTAGCATAAGACTTTCTATTGGATGTTCCTCGCCCATTTATATCACATCTCCATTTCCTAAAATTTTTATAAATTATATAAATACTATGCACATTATTTGAGCTTATTATACAATTTAATTTAACATTTAATATTTTTTTATTTATATATAATGGATTAATGTCATATTTACAATTTTTATAATTTATTTTTAAATTTGCCTTTCTTAAACAAAAAGTTACTATATTTGATATTATCATAACAAGATATGATGTTAATATAGGGTCTGTTGTACATACATCTACTTTTAAATTTAGTTTTTCCAGATTTAAGTTGCTTTCTTTTATAGTTTTATAAATAAATTTTAATGTTGATTTTCTATCATTTGTAGTGTTTTTTATTTTTTTGTGTTTCTTTTTTTTTCTATTTTTTAAATCTATTTTTCCTACTAATATTTTTTTTAATATATAAAACTTTAATATAAGATTTAATTTATTTTTATTTATTTCTATATATAGTTTTATTTGTAGTGTCATTATTATAATAAGTATAATAAGTAAAACAATAATAACTAGTAACATATATGATTTTTCTCCTTATATATTACTAGTTATTTTTTCCATTTTTTTCTTTTTTATTCTTTGTTCTTGTTGCTTTTATCTTATCTTTTTATAATTTTATTTTTTAGTTTTATTGCTTTTACCTCTATTTCTGTGTTTTTACTTCTTATTTCTGTAGCTTTTATTTTTTTATATAGTTATCTTTTACTACTTTATTTTTTTTCACTAATATATCACCAAATAATGCTGTTTGTGATGTTTGAACTTTACTTCTTCTTGACATTTCTAATAAACCTGTAAATGCTGTAACTACTTCTACTTTATTACATTTAGTTTGAGAAAATAAATTATTAAATACAAATTTATTGTTTTTTACTAGCTCTTTATACATTTCTTTTACTTTGCTAGATACTGTGTATTGGTCTGTTATAGCAATTTTTTGTATATTTTTTGCATTTTTATTTAAACGTTTTTTGTTTTTTTCAATTACTTTTGTATAGGCTTTTACTATCATTGAAGGATTAGCTTCTACTTCTAATTCTTTTTTGGGAAATTTTATTTTTTCTGGTTCTTTAAATTCCCTTTTAGAATATTCTGTATACGTACATCTTAGTTTTTCTGATACATCTTTGTATTTTTTATATTCTATTATTCTATTTAACAGTTCTTCTTCTGTTAATTCCTTTTCTTCATCTTCTATATTTTCTATAACAGGTAATAATGTTTTTGACTTTAAGTATAATAGTGTTGAGGCCATTATTACAAATTCACTTGCTATTTCTAAATCAAGCTCTTCCATAGTGTTTAGGTATTGAATATATTGGTCTGTAATACTACTAATATCTACATCACATATGTTCATTTTATTTTTATCTATTAAATGACATAATAAATCTAATGGTCCTTCAAAATCGTTTACTTTAATTGAATATATTTGTGATTCATAGTTTAATATATTTTTCATTGGTTTCTCCTCTCTAATGCTTCTTTTACATTATCATATTCGAAACCTTTTTTCAATAACATTTGTATTATTTCTTCTGCAGAATTATCAATTTTTTTATTTATTATGTTATTGGCAGAATTTATTTCATATTCAACTAATTCATCTTTATTGTTATAAAAGTATTCATCTATTAAATTATTATTTATTCCTTTTGATAATAGTTTATATTTTATTTGTTTTAATGATAAATTTCGTAGTGCCATAAATTCATTTACTGCTCTTTCAATATATTGAGTATCACTGATATAATTATTTTCTTTTAATTCATAAATTATTTCTTCTAGCATATCTGGCTCTATATCTTTTTCAAATTTTCGTTTTATTTCATTTTCTGTTCTTTTTTTATATATTACATATTTTAATACTTTAGTTTTGTTTTTATCATATTCTTTTAATTTTTCGTAATCTAACAATTTGTATCACCACAATTATTCTTCATTATTTTTATCTTCTTCTTCTGCTAAACTTTTTTCAAATGCTGTTTTGTAGTTTTCTCTTACTTTTGTTTCTATTTCGTTTAACATTTCTGGATTTTCTTCTAGATATTTTTTTACATTTTCTCTTCCTTGTCCTATTCTTGTTCCATTATAACTAAACCATGAACCACTTTTTTCTACTATATCTAGACTTACAGCTATATCTAATATATTTCCAGATTTAGATATTCCTTTTCCGTATACTATATCGAATTCGGCTTCTCTAAATGGTGGTGCCATTTTATTTTTTACTACTTTTACTCTTGCTCTATTTCCTACAATTTCTCCATCTTGTTTTATATTTTCTATTTTTCTTATATCTAATCTTACAGAAGAATAATATTTTAACGCTCTACCTCCTGTCGTTGTTTCTGGACTTCCAAACATTACTCCTACTTTTTCTCTTAATTGATTTATAAATACTATTACTGTTTTTGATTTATTTATTGCTCCTGCTAATTTACGTAATGCTTGCGACATTAAACGTGCTTGTAGACCTATATGAGAGTCTCCCATATCTCCATCAATTTCTGCTTTTGGCACTAGAGCCGCTACTGAGTCAACTACTATTATATCTAATGCTCCACTTCTGACTAATGCTTCTGCTATTTCTAATGCTTGTTCACCTGTATCTGGTTGTGATACTATTAAATTATCTATATCTACACCTAAATGTTTTGCGTATACTGGATCTAATGCATGTTCAGCATCTATAAAAGCTGCTTCTCCTCCCATTTTTTGTGCTTCTGCTATCATATGTAATGTTAATGTTGTTTTTCCTGATGATTCTGGTCCATATACTTCTATTATTCTTCCTCTTGGAATTCCTCCTATTCCTAGTGCAACATCTAAACTTAATGCTCCTGTAGGAATAGCTTCTACATTCATTGCTGTGAATTCTCCTAATTTCATTACAGATCCTTTTCCAAATTGTTTTTCTATTTGGCTTAAAGCTGCCTCTAACGCTTTCTTTTTTTCTGGATTTTCAGTATTCATATTTTTCCTCCTTGTAAACATTTGTTTGTATTATTATATATTAAATTTTTCTTTTGTCAAGCTTTTTTTTTTACATTTGTATAATATATTAGTTTTTTTATTTTTTCAATATTTTTTTAATATTTTATTGAAACTCAGTTCAGTAAGTCGTTAAATTTTCTATTGTAGAGGAGTTCAAAGGAATATAAATATAAAAAATTATTTAGTGTGAATGGTGACTGGAATAGCAATAGAACTTCTTAGGCATACAGGATATGGAGGAGCCCTTGTGTGACCATGGGAGTGCCATGACTGTATGCTTAGAAGTTCTTTGCTATGTAAGGAATCCTTCATCACTAAATAATTTTTTATATTTATATTCCTTTGAACGGCTTATGTTACGGCACCTGAACTGTCACAAACTCTACTAGTCACAAAAAGGACATGGTAAAATCCCATGCCCCCTAAAATTATTAAATTATTTTCTTGATTCAACAATTAGTTTTATACCTGTTCTTTCTTCTCCTTCTACTTGAACTTCTGCAAATGCAGGTACACAAACTAAATCTACTCCTGATGGAGCAACAAAACCTCTTGCTATTGCTACTGCTTTTACAGCTTGATTTAATGCTCCTGCTCCTATTGCTTGCATTTCTGCATAATTATTTTCCTTTACTAATCCAGCAATTGCTCCTGCTACTGAATTTGGGTTTGATTTTGATGAGATTTTTAAAACTTCCATTTTTTTGCCTCCTATTATTTTTATTTTTTGTGTTCTCACTACATATATATTTATAATACAATTATAAAAAAAAGTCTAGTATTTTTATTAAATATATTCACCTTTCGTATGCCATATTTTTCCATTTATTTTCTAATTATTCTATTAATATTTATTACTCGACATTTTTCATCATTAACTTCAAAAATACAACCATTTAACATACATTTTCCATCTGCTAATTTATATCTTTCTGGTAAAGATGTAACAAATCTTTTTATTGATGCTTCCTTATCCATTCCTATTACAGAATCTATTGGCCCTGTCATTCCTATATCTGTTATATATGCCGTTCCACTATTAAGAATTTGCTCATCCGCAGTTTGAACATGTGTATGTGTTCCATAAATAGCAGTTATTTTTCCATCTAAAAAATTTGCCATTGCTATTTTTTCTGCAGTTGCCTCTGCATGAAATTCTACAAAAATCATGTCGCATTCATTTTTTATTTTTTCTACTATTTCTTGAGCTATTGTGAATGGATTATCTGATAATATATTCATATCTGTTCTACCTATTAAATCTATAACTGCTATTGTTTTGTTCTTACATTTATAAATTCCATATCCTTTTCCAACAACACCTTTTGAATAATTTGCTGGTCTTATTAGTTTTGGATGATCTATAAAAGAAAAAATATCTTTTTTACCCCATGTATGATTTCCCATTGTAATTACATCTACATTCATATTTAAAAGTTCATTAAATATTTTTGTTGTAATTCCCATTCCTCCTGCTGAATTTTCTGCATTAACTATTATAAAATCTATATTTTCTTCTTGTTTTATTTTAGGTAGCTCTTCTTTAAATTTTTTTACTCCGTTTTCTCCTACAATATCACCTATTGTTAAAATCTTCATATGCATTATCCTTCCTTTTTTCTTTGTTATCATACTATCATATAAAATTATTTTTGTTTATTTTGATTTTCTTTTGTTGTATTTATATTTTTAATAACTTATCCATATCTTGTGATATAATGTTCATCTTTTTTATAATAGTTCCCATTTTAGATATATTGTTTGTTTCTACTTTGTTTTCGATATATCCATTTTTTGTTAAAAAATCAATAGCTTTTTGTCTTTCTTTTTGCATTTTATTCATATTTTTATTTATAACCATAGGAAGTCTAGATTTCTGTTTTTCGATCATTACCTTTTTTACTTGTATTTTATCAATTGAAAATGTATAAATTATTTTACTTCTTAATTCTTCTATTTGATGAACTTGAGATTTGTATTTATTCGCGTTTTCATTTTCTTGTAAAAAAATATTTATTTCAGCTAATATTTCTACTATATTATATTCTTTTTGTGGCTCTTTATTTTTTAATATATTTTCTCTTGTTTCATCAATTTGGTGTATTTGCATAAATAGATTTTCTTTTTTCATATCAACCTTATCTTCTCTATCAAAAAATCTATCAAATGCTTTTTTTATTGAACCTTTATTGTGAATTTTATCAAATTCATTTTTTATTCTGTCTCTATCTATTTCTGATTTTATAAGCATAAATTTATCATATATACCTTTTTTTATTGCATTCATTTGTAGTTTTTGTATTTCTTTAAAATTTTCTTTATTTATTATTTTTAATTGTGTTTCTGAATTATCTAAAATATCATTCATATAATCTATTTTTTTTATTGAAAAATTTAATTCGTTTTCATTTTGTATTTGTGTTGATTTTATTTCTTTAGATACATTATCTACGCTTTTTTTCAATTTATTTGTAGATTCTACCATTTCATTTACTAAATTGTAATTAAAACACTCTATTTCAAAACTATTTATAATATTATCAGTTTTATTTTTTAACTTTCCTAATTCGTATATTTTAAAGTTCATTTTTGCTAAAGTTTTTGCAATATTTCTGATAAAATTTTTGCTTTTATTTCTTTCATTTTCAAAATATTCTAATTTTTTCATTTCTTCTCCTTATAATAATTTTCTCATTTGTTATTTATTTCTTCACAAGAAAAAGTATTTCTAATATTATTTTAACTTTGTATTGAAAAAAAATCAACTATCTTGCTAAAATCTCTTAAAAAATACATTTAGAAATGTATTTTTTTAACATTTCTAAATGTATTTATTTTTTTATTCTCTTGGTCTCATTAATGGATATAATACAACATCTCTGATGTTATCGCAATTTGTTAGGAACTGTAAAAATCTATCTACTCCAAGTCCCCAACCAGAAATTGGTGGCATTCCATATTCCATAGCTTTAATATATTCTTCGTCTATTGACATTGCTTCTTCGTCACCATTTGCTTTTAATTTGCTTTGCTCTATTAATCTTGCTTCTTGCTCTTTTGCGTCTACAAGCTCTGAATATCCATTTATTATTTCTTGTCCATTTACTACTAATTGGAATCTATCTGTTATATTTTTGTTTTCATCATTAGCTCTTGCTAGTGGTGATAAATCTATTGGATGTTTTATTAAATATGTTGGTTTAATCAGATGTGGCCTACTTACTTTTTTGTAAAGAGCATCTATTAAATTTCCTCTTCCTAAATTTTCGATATTTTCTTCATCTAACTCAATACCTTTTGCTTTTACTTCTGCTAATAAATCTTTTGCTGTTTCAAATTTGTCTATATCAATTCCACAATCTTTTAAAACTAAATCTCTGAAAGATACTACATCCCATTCTCCTCCAAAATCTATATCTTTATCACCTATTCTTACAACTAAGTTTCCATCAAATAATTTATTAAAAATGTAAATTACCATCTCTCTTAAGAACTTCATGTTATCTTCATAATTCCAATAAGCACTATATCCTTCTACCATTGTAAAATCTTGTAAGTGACTTCTATCGATTCCTTCATTTCTAAAATCTCTTGCTACTTCATAAACATTGTTAAATCCACCTATAATTAATTTTTTTAGTGTTAGCTCTGGTGAAATTCTTAAGAAAACATCCATATCGTATGCATTATGATGTGCTACAAATGGTCTTGCTGTTGCTCCTGATGCAGTGTTTTGAAGTGCTGGAGTATCTACTTCTATAAAATTATTATTATCTAAGAATTCTCTCATTAATTTTATAAATTTAGATCTTAATAAAAATCTTTTTTTAGCTTCTTCATTCATTATTAAATCTAAATGTCTTTCTCTGTAAATAAGCTCTTGATCAACTAATCCATGAAATTTTTCAGGTAGTGGTCTATATGATTTTCCTAAAAATGTGTATCCATATACTTGCAAACTTTTTTCTCCAGCTTGTGTCGTAAATATTTCACCTGTTACTCCTATAAAATCTCCTATATCTATTATTTCATGGAATTTTTTGTATTCTTCTTCTCCTAAGTCATCTCTTTTTATTACTAATTGGATTGTTCCTGTTATATCACTTATATGCAAAAATGATATTTTTCCCATTTTTCTTTTTGATAAGATTCTTCCTGCTATTGAAACCTCTTTTGTTCCATCTTCTAATTTTCTTGCTCCTTCTAAATCTGTTGTTCTTTCATATCTTTCTGGACGATTTTTTATTCCATATTCTTTTATTTTTTCTTCCTTTTCAAATCTAACTTGCATTAATTCTGATTCATTTGCCATAATAGCATCCTCCTTAAATTTTTATATTATTATTTTCACTTAATTAATATAAAATCCGTTTGCCGTTTAATCACCATTTTCTTCTCCTCCATTATGCTATCTTTTATACCATATTTTTGATGATTTTTCAATATTTTATTTTCAATTATACTGTGACATATCTATTTTAAACCTATATTTTTACTTTTAATTGGATTGTCAAGTTATTAGAACATCTATTAATCAATAACTCATCTGTACACTATTATCATATAATTCATTAGGATCAATATCTTCTCCGTTAGTCCATTCTACAGTTGTTTCTACAGATTTTACCATTTTAAAATATGCTATATTATTTAAATTTTTGTAAAAATCATATTGTAGATTTTTTTTCATATCGTATAATTTCTTTTCCCCATTAGCATAAATAATTTTTAATTTATAATCATCTAGTGCTTCTACCTTTTCTATTCGTGGTGGTATCATCAGAACCCCTCCTATTTTAAAGGATCAATTTTAAAGATTTCACCATCTTTTTGTGAAACTTCCCATAAAGCTTTTAATTCTTCTTTATGTATTTCCATCCATGCTATAACTAGTTTATGTTGCTTTTGTGGCAATTTCCCTTCTAAAACGTGTGTGTCCTTTATGGCATATACAGCATCATATTCATTATATTGAACATGAATATGCTCTAACTAATGCTTTTCTGCATCTTTAAAATATATCCTTATAATTATTCCGTAAAATTGTGAAATTATTGGCATTTATTCACCTCCTTATTATAACATACCTTACTATGAAAAAACAATATCAATATTACATAATAATCACTCCTTGGAAATTAGACGGAAATGCCTTAGAAATAAATTTATTTGGTAATGACAACAAAAAAAAGAGAACAATTTCTTGCTCCCCTAAAACTTTATTTATTATATTACTATAATACTTATATTTCAAGAAAATTTTGTCGTTATATTTTGACATTTTTTTACATTTTTTTCTCAGTCCCCAAACACTATTAAAGTTATCATGAATCATCAAAATTATGACAACTTTAATTTTTTGCCCCGTCCCCAAACACTAAATCGGATTCACATGTATAACAGTTAGATAAACTTCGTCAATTTCCCTATCAATCTCTTCCTCTAAATTATTAGCAATTTCATGACTCTCATATGTAGATAAATTTCCATCAACATATATTGTGAATGAAATTTGATATTTATATCCGACTGGTGTTGAGTTAAAATGTTGGATTTTTTTAACTTCTGGATGTTTTTCTATTATTGCTAATACTTTTTGCTTATCTTCTTCACTTATTGCTTTATCCATAAGTACATTATAACTTTCAATAAATATTTTAACACCTGTGTAGCATATCCATACTGAAATTCCAATACCTACAACACCATC
The DNA here is from genome assembly GCA_017937285.1 of Clostridia bacterium. Lineage (GTDB taxonomy): Bacteria > Bacillota > Clostridia > TANB77 > CAG-508 > CAG-492. Next base: position 2,039 of record JAGBDU010000052.1, on the reverse strand, counting down.
AAACCATAAAATATTTTTTAAACTAAGTAATGCCGCAATAAGGTTAAATGTTGTTACAATACAATCGTTTCTGTGATCTTTTGCATTTGCTTCTATTAATAAATTATTAAATTTTTTTGATAATGAATGTGTATATATGTATAATGAAAATTTTGTGGCTATTGTTACTATACAAACAACTATTAGCATCCATGAAAAACTATAATTATTTGGATTCATTAAAGAGTCTATAGAGCTAAATAATAATTTAATTGCTATTAAAATCATTGATAAACTTATTAGCATTGAAAAAATATATTCGGCTTTTCCATGTCCTAAGTTATGTGAATCATCTCTTGGTTTACTTGCTATTTTGTTTCCTATAAATGTCATAAATGAAGAAAATATATCTCCAGCACTATTGACACTATCTGCTATCATTGCTTGACTATTTGTTATAAATCCAATACTGCCTTTTATTATTAATAAAAATATATTTCCTACAATTCCAAAAATACTTGCTATTTTGGCTGATTTGTATCTATCCATAAAACATACTCCTTTTTATTTTAATAAGACTAAAATGCCATTTATAAAGAAATTATGGTCTTCATAAATGACATTTTTTATATTTTTATTATTATAATATTTTATCTAATTTCTGTCAAATATATAAAAATTTTATTTTACATATTCATTTAATGGTTTAACTTTATATTGTAAATCTCCAAATTTATCAGTAGTTACATATCCTGCCTCTGCATTTATAACATCTGGAATTCTATTTACTATGCTTCCACATGTTAGCTCTACTGTTGATGGTCTTGCTACTGTTATTGTTGTATTTGGCTCTCCATAAACAGTCCATTCATTTTTATCATAATCATCTTTTGAATAAACTTTTCCTATACATTCTGATTCTATAGTGATTCCTTCTTCTGTTTCTGTTGTAACAACTGCACTCATTCCAGTTGCATCACCTGCTTTTACTGTCATTCCTAATGTTTCTGAATATATATCTTCTTTATTTGTTGTAGGAACTGTTACTTGTGTTTGTGATTTTACTGTTAATCCTAACTTTTCACATAGCCATCCATTTGTATTCCACATATATGATGGTAGGTATTCTCCACTTTGTATAATCTTATTTCTTTCTTCATCACTTATTTTATCTACTTCAGCTACTTGTTTATCAAATTCATCTAAAGTAAGCCCTGCTCCATGTGCATTTGCAAGTGCAATTCCATAATCTTCTACATTATAGCTAGAGCTTCCTTTTATTTTTGTTATTTTTTGTGTTGAACCTGCTATACTTGTTATTAATTGTCCCCAATATATATCTTGATATCCAGATCCTGTAATTGTGCATCCATTTTGTTTCGCTAACTCATCTATTTTTTTAGTTAGATTTGGATTTGAATTCCATGGGAAGAATGCTTCTTCACATGTACTAATTGCATTTATTCCAAGTTTTGCACATAGCATAAATGGTACTTCTAGATCTTTTAATAAGCTCATAGTTTCTATTACACATATATCTGGTTTTACTTGTTTTAACATTTCTTCTGCATTTTCAAGAGCTGTAACTTTTACTCCTTTATTATCTGATTCTATTATTTCACCTATATCTTTTCCTATAACCGCTGGATTTACATCTACTGCACCAACTACTTCTCCACCTTTTTCATAAACATACCTCATAGTATATTTAGCCATTTTTCCTGTTCCAAATTGAACAACTTTTACTTTTCTTTCCATACTTTTACCTCCTAATAGAATTATTATGTACTGAATTTTTTTCTTTATGTATTTATGTCTTGAATATATCATATATATTTTTTTATTTCAATGGGGGACGGAGATTTTTGGGGACGGAGATTTTCGGGGACGGAGATTTTTGGGGACGGAGATTTTTGGGGACGGAGATTTTCGGGGACGGAGATTTTTGGGGACGGAGATTTCGGGGACGGAGATTTTTGGGGACGGAGATTTTTGGGGACGGAGATTTTTGGGGACGGAGATTTTTGGGGACGGAGATTTTTGGGGACGGAGATTTTTGG